>NZ_DATCNW010000171.1:0-28541 GCF_036565025.1 Pengzhenrongella sp. | reverse complement strand
GCCGGGTACGGCGCGATCACCGCCCAGACCGCCCGGCGGCTCGCCGCGAGCGGGACCTGGCGGCGGCTGGTCACCGATCCGCAGACCGGCACCGTGCTGGACGTGGGCAAGACCCGGTACCGCCCGCCAGAGGACCTCGCGGAGATCATCCGCGCCCGGGACCCGTACTGCGTGTCCCCGATCTGCAACGCCGCCGCGCGCAACTGCGACCTTGATCACCGGGTGCCGTTCAACCCCGACGGCACCGGCGGAGCCACGTCCACAGAGAACATTTCCCCAGCGTGTCGAAGGGATCACCTGCTCAAGACCCACGCCGGCTGGACGTACGACCGCGCCGAGGACGGCACGATCACCTGGACCACGCCCACCGGGCACACCTATGCCTACAACTCCCCGCCTCCGCCCGGACACGAGCACCTGCCGCAGGTCGAGCCCGAACCCGGGCTCGACCTGGAACCCAAGGCCACGCCCAAGGTGAAGCCGGAGCAGAAATCGGAAGCGGACGACCCGCCGCCGTTCTGATCGAAGAATGGCCGGCCGACATCGCCGGCCGAGTGCATCCGGCAAGACCGCCCATCGCGAGTCATGCGTTCTTCATCGGAGCATCCCGAGTGAGCCGCCGAGTTCGCCATTCTCAGGCGAGTTCGCCGTTTTGACGGAACCGGCGAACTCGCGCCAGAATGGCGAACTCGAGCGAATCCGTCTCGGCCCTGTGCCCTGACGGATTTGGCGGGGCGCGCCACACCGCTCGGTCACTACCAGAACGAAATCATGGCGACCGTCACAGCGAGAAGATGAACTCGCCGTCCTCGCGCTTGGTGTGCAGGTCCCAGTACGCCGTCGCGATGTCCTCGGCCGGCGCGACCGGGAACCCAGGAGTGACCGACTGGTTGATGGACACATCGATGCCGACGTGAACGGCGTAGACGCCGGTCCTCGCCAGCTCCTTGTTCAGGTTGATCGCCCAGTTCCGCAGCGCCGCCGCCGCGGCGTTGACGTTGCCGACCATGGGGACCGGGTCGACGGAGCCGGCGCGGGTGGTGAACAGCAGCGTGCCGGCACCCGCCTCCTTCATGGCGGGCAGGACGGCCTGGGTCGCGGTGATGGCGCCGTAGAGCTGGAACTCGATCTGCGCCTGCATGTCCTCCGGGGACGTCTCCGACGGCAGCGTCAGCTTCGTGTCCGCGGCCGTTCCCCCGGGCGTGTGCTCAAGCACATCGATACCCCCGACGTGCGCGGCCGCCTTACCCAGCGCCTGGGTGAGCGCGGGCCGGTCAAGCACATCCGCTGTGAACGCGGCCGCGGTGATCCCGTCCGCGGCGAGCTCACCGATCAGTCCCTCGAGCTTCTCCTGGTTCCGCGCGATCAGCGCGACGTCGTAGCCGTGCGAGCCGAAGGTCCGTGCGATCGCGAGCCCCAGCGCGGGGCCGGCTCCGACGATGGCGAGTGTTGGCATGGTCTTGCCTCTCGTTAAATGGAACGGTCGATCCGTTTCGTCTACGCTAATACAAAAACGGATCGACAGTTCCACTTAGTACGATGAGGTCATGGACACGGCGGAGACAACCAGCGGCACGCACCCCGAGCGGCCTGTGCCGGCCCTGCGGGCAGACGCCGAACGCAACCGCGAACGCATCCTCGCCGCCGCGCGAGTGCTCTACGCACGCGAAGGGCTCAGGGTCTCCATGGCCGCCGTCGCCCGTCAGGCCGGAGTCGGCAAGGCGACGCTGTCGCGCCACTTCACCACCCCCCAGCAACTCATCGACGCCGTCTTCGCCGACCGCATGGACGCGTACGTCGAGGCCACCGCCAAGGCACTGGCCGACGCCGACCCCTGGCACGGATTCGTCTCCTACGTCACGGACGTGTCCGAGATGCAGGCCCGCGATCGCGGCTTCGCGAGCGTCCTCACGCTCACCTTCTCCGGGGCCGATGCCCTCGAAGAGCGCCGGGCCGAGGCGTACCACGGCTTCCTGGAGATCATCGAGCGCGCCAAGGCCACCAGTCACCTCCGTGCGGACTTCGCCTCCGAAGATCTGATCCTCGTGCTGATGGCCAACGCCGGCGTCATCTCGGCAACCGCGGACGACGCCCCCGACAGCTGGCGCCGCCTCATCGGACAGCTGCTCCGCGGCTTCGCGAGCCCGGGCGCGCCGGTCGCACCGATGCCACCGGCTCCCTCGTCCGATGACCTCTATCGCGCCATGGCACGCACCCACGAGTGGACCGCCCCTGGCGGGAGCTAGCCCCGCGATGGGGGTACTCCCATCTGCGCCGCCTTCCCGACGGCGGCCGCGGCCCAGGTGGGGCGGCTCCCCCGCCGCTACGTCTTGTCCGGAGCCAGCTCGCCGTACCAGTAAAACGCGGTCACTCCCCCGTCCATCAGGATGTCGCTGCCGGTGATGAACCCGCCGTCCGGACCCATCAGCAGGGCGCCCACGGTGCCGACCTCGTCCGGAGTGCCGGCCCGGCCCACCGCGGACAGCTCGATCATGCGCCGATAGCCCGCTCCGCGCGGACCGGTGAGCTCGTCCCTGGCCAGCGGGGTGATGATGATGCCCGGGCTGATCGTGTTGAGCCGCGCACCCCGCTTGCCCCAGCGGACCGCCTCCGCCATGACGCGCAGCGAGTTTCCGCGCTTGGAGAGCTGATACGCGTGCAGCGAGTCCGTGAGCTGGTCGGGGGCGAGGAAGGGCAGGTCGAGCAGCTCCTCGACGGGCGTCGTCGCCAACGCCCGGTTCTGCTCGACGGCGAGCGGCGGCAGGCGGTGACCTGACTGCGACGCGATCACGACGCCCGCGCCACCCGGGGAAATGACGCTGCCGAACTCCTCGAGGACGAGCGCCGTGCCGTACAGGTCGACCTTGAGGATCGTCGAAGGGGAGGCTTGCGACGGGGACACGCCGGCCGCATGGATCAGTCCGGTGACCTCACCCAGATCCCTCGCCGTCTTGACGAGCGCGCGAACATCCGCGCGAGAGGACACGTCAACCGTTGCGACGCTCACCTCGTATCCGGCGTTCGCCAGCACCTCCGCCGCAGCGTCTGCGTTGTCCTGACGAAGATCGGCCAGCAGAACGTGCTCGCCGACGCCGACGCGTCGCGCGATCGCCTGACCGATCTGACCCGGCCCGATGACGACGATGACGTTCTTCATCGCGGTCACCGGTCGATCATCCGTTCGTTCGCCTCGGAGTACCGGCCACCCTGCGCCTGGATCTGCGCGTCGGAGATCTCGCCCAGGTCGTCGGCGGTGAGCGCGACGTCGGCCGCCGCGAGGTTCTCCTCGAGCCGGGGCAGCTTCGTCGTGCCGGGGATCGGGACGATCCACGGCTTCTGGGCGAGCAGCCAGGCGAGGGCGACCTGCGCCGGCGTCGCACCCCTGAGGTCCGCGACCTGGTGACGAGGTCGACGAACGCCCGGTTGGATCGCCGGGCGTCGGTGTCGGCGAACCGCGGGACGGTGTTGCGGAAGTCGCCGCTCTCGAAGCGTGCGCGCGTCGGATCGTTTGCACCCCAGCCTCGGACAGGCCGAAGTGCCGCGCCTTGCCCTGCTCGATCAGCTCCTTGACGGTGCCCGCGACGTCCTCGATCGGCACGTTGGGGTCCACGCGGTGGGTCGATGTGCATGGGCACTCCTCAGGCCTCGGGAATCTGGCGGCCGAAGTTCTCGCGGGTGATCTGCTCCGGTTCCGGGCCACCGCGGACGCCGGTGTCGAGGGCGTCGATGGATGCCAGCTCGTCGGCGCTGAGGTCGAAGTCGAAGATGTCGAAGTTCTCCGCGATCCGGGAGGGCGTGACCGACTTCGGGATGGCCTGGCGGCCGTGCTGGAGGTGCCAGCGCAGCATCACCTGGGCCGGTGTCTTGGCGTGCGCAGCCGCGATCTCCTTGATCGCCGCGTCCCCGAGGGTGCTGCCGTGGGCGCCGTCGCGGTAGAAGGTGATCCCGCCGATCGGTGACCACGCCTGGGACAGGATCCCGTGCTGGGTGTCGGCCGCGAGGACCTCGGACTGCCGGAAGTAGGGGTGCACCTCGATCTGGTTGACCGCCGGCACCACCGACGTGGCCGCCATCAGCCGCGAGAGGTGGTCGGGCATGAAGTTGCTGACCCCGATCGCGCGGACCTTGCCGTCTGCGAGCAACCTCTCCAGCGCCTGGTGGGCGCCGATGGTGAGGTCGAACTCGCCGGGCAGCGCCTGGTGCAGGATCAGCAGGTCGATCTGGTCGATCCCGAGCTTGCCCGCGCTCTTGTCGAACGCGTGCAGCGTCTGGTCGTAGCCGTAGTCGGTGATCCAGACCTTCGTCTCGACGAAAAGCTCCGGACGGTCGAGCCCCGAACGACGGATCGCCTCGCCGACCCCCCGCTCGTTGAGGTACGCCGCGGCAGTGTCGATGTGCCGGTAGCCGATGGCCAGCGCGGCCTCGACGGCTGCCCTGGTCTCGTCCGGAGGCGTCTGGAAGACCCCGAACCCGAGGGCCGGCATCTCGACGCCGGTGTGTGCAGTTTCAGAAGAGGAGTGCTCATGCCTGCCACGCTAGGCACCTGCGGTCGAGCGTGGGAGTGTCTGTCGAGCCAGGCACTGGCAGGGCCTCCCTCATCTGTTCAGGCGACCGTCTCCTCGGCGCGCCAGCGCATGGCGGAGACGCTGCCGCCCGCTGGTCCAGCTGCGCGAAACCGGCGCACATGACTCGGCGTGACGTACAGTTTCCTGTACCCCAAGGAGGCTGCCCGTGAAGACCCGCACCTACTCCCAGACACGTGCCCACTTCGCCCAGACGCTGGATGCTGTCACCGCAGACCGCGAAGAGGTCATCATTACTCGCGCAGGCCATGAGCCTGTCGTGATTGTCTCCCTCGCTGACTACGAATCCTTGAAGGAGACCGCGTACCTGCTGCAGAATCCGGCGAATGCCCGCCGCCTATTGAGAGCAATCGAGCGGCTCGAAGCGGGCATCGGCGGTGAACACGAACTAGCCGAACCTCTCGATCTTCCGCCCGGGCTCCACGGCCTCCAGGCCGGCGACGAGTGAGGTTCGTCTGGGATGCAGACGCGTGGGAGGACTATCTGTATTGGCAGACGCAGGACCGCAAGACTCTGCGCCGAATCAACGAGGTCCTTCGCGACATCGCCCGAGGTGCGGCCGAGGGGACACCGAACGAAGGAATCGGCAAGCCGGAGCTACTCAAGCACGGGCTGCACGGCTACTGGTCCCGGCGAATCACGGACGAACACCGCTTGGTGTACAAGGTCATTGACGACGAGCTGCGCATCGCTGCGTGTCGCTACCACTACGCCTGAAGGCCGCGAAGATCCTCCGCCAGCTCGACGATGATCCCCTCCGGGCCGCGGACGTAGCAGAGCAGATAGCTGTCTTGGTAGCGCTCCATCTCGCCGACGAGCTCCGCGCCGCGCGATCGCAAGCCGGCGACGGCGGCGTCGAGGTCGTCGACCGCGAAGGCCACATGGCGCAGGCCGCGGGTGTTGGCCGGCGCGTGCCGATCGCCGCCCCCGCCCGACGGGGCGTGAAACCTCGTTAGCTCGATCCGTCCGTGGCCGTCGGGGGTCTCCACCATCGCGATCTCCGCCCGGACGCCCTCGAGCCCGACCACGCGGTCCACCCAACCGCCCTCGACCGGCGCCTCGCCCGTCAGCCTGAGCCCGAGCTCGACGAAGAAGGCCGTCGCGGCCGCGAGGTCGTCGACCACGATGCCGACGTGGTCCATGCGTCTGATCGTCATGCGCTCGACGGTAGCGAACGACGCCGCGCCAGGCACCGCCGGGACCGGCCGCCCGCACCCGCCTGACCGACGCGAATCTTCAGGGTTTCTTCGTCAGCCGTGCACCGATCCGCACGGGTTCGAGACCCAGACTCGGGATGACGCACCCCCGCACGAACCCAACCCCGATGTTCCCCGCCCGCTGACCCGACTCGCCGCACCTCGGAGTACACATCTGAAGCTGCCCACCAGGCGCCCGCTCATCGTCACAGCCCTCGCGATCGCCCTGACCACAGGCCTCGCCGCCTGCTCCGCGGCGAGCCCCGCGCCCTCCCGCGAGCGCGCAGCTCTGCCGACGCCCAAGGTGATCGCAGGCTCGGTGTGGGTGGCGAACGAGGAGGGCAACAGCCTCGCGGTCCTCGACGCCGCCGCCAACAAGGTCGTGACGACCCTGACCGGAATCGCCGCACCGCACAACGTTCAAGCCAGTCGGGACGGCTCACTCACCTACGCGGTCAGCGAGCACGACAACACGGTCGTCGCCGTCGACACCACGACATACGCGGTGTCCGCGGTCGGACCCAGCGGTCCCTCCCCCGCCCACGTGATCCAGTCCGCCGACGGCACCAAGGCGTACGTCACGAACTCCGGGAACGGCACCGTCTCGGTATTTCGCGTGCCCGGGCTGAAGAGCATCGCCACGATCAAGGTCGGTGGAATGCCGCACGGTCTGCGCCCTGCGGGGAACGGATCCGTCGTCGTGGTCGCGAACACCCAGGCCAACGCGCTGGACGTCATCAACCCCGCGACCGACACCGAGACCGCCGCTGTCCCCGTCGGGGGGAGCCCCGTCCAGGTCGCGGTGGACGGCGCCGGCCGGTACGCCTACGCCAGCATCACCGAGCCCGCCTCCGTGGTGAAGGTCGACCTCCGCTCGCGCACGGTCGTCGACAAGGTCAACGTTCCCAGTGCACCGGTCCAGCTCTTCCTGACCCCCGACGGGAAGACCTTGCTGTCTGCGGACCAGGGCACCACGACCAAGCCCGGAAACACCCTCTCGGTCATCGACCCGACCACGATGGGGGTGACGGGCACCGTGCGTACGGGTTCGGGTCCGCACGGCGTCGTCGTCGACCCCTCGGGGACGCGGGCGTGGGTGACGAACGTCGACGACGACACCGTCTCGGTCGTCGACATCGCCGGCCTCGCCGTACTCGCGACCATCCCGGTGGGCGACATGCCGAACGGCGTGACGTTCTTCCGGCGTCCGCCGGCCCCCGCCGCGGCACCAACTATCGACCTGAACCTCCGCACCTCGAGGACGCCCGACGACGACCACACATCGATGACGATGCCCATGCCGGACGAAGGCTGACCAGCGGCTCGGTCGTCCCAGCGTCGAGGTGTTCAACGCGACCGGTAATGGCTGAACGCCCGAGTGACGATGCCGATCCCAGGCGTGAAGAGAGGGCGAACGATGCCAATTGACGTTCTCGTCGAGACGACGATCGCCCGCGACCCCGACGTGGTCGCGAAGTTCGCCGGCGACCCGACGAACGCAACCGAGTGGTACGCCAACATCAGGTCCGTGACCTGGAAGACCCCGCCGCCGGCCGCAGTCGGGGCACGCATGGAGTTCGAGGCACAGTTCCTCGGACGGCGGCTCGTCTACACCTACGAAATCACCGAACTCGTGCCGAGACATCGTCTGGTCATGCGCACGGCACAGGGGCCGTTCCCGATGGAGACGACGTACACGTGGGAGCGATCCGACGAAGGCACCCGGATGACCCTGCGCAACCGGGGCGAGCCCAGCGGCTTCTCACGCGTGGCGGCCCCGCTCATGGAGCGGGCCGTGCGTCGCGCAACGAGCAAGGACCTCGCGCGCTTGAGGATGCTCCTGGAGGCCGCCGGCGGGCCGGTCACCGACCGAGTTTGAGGACACGATCAACGGGTGTCCTGGCCTCGATCCGGGACCTCGTCCGACGACGATCCCGGGGACATGCGGCGCCGCTACGCAGGGATGGTGACGACGAACTGGCAGCCGGGCGCCCGGTTGCTGACCGCGACGGTCCCCCGGTGCGCCTCGACGAGGCCCTTGACGATCGCCAGGCCGAGACCAGCGCCGACGTCGTCGCCCGGCGTGCGGGCGTGGCCACCGCGCCAGGCGACGTCGAAGACTCGACCGAGGTCGGCGTCGGGGATTCCCCCGCAGGCGTCGGTGACAGCGAGCTCGACAGCGGCCGGAGTGGCGCGGGCGTGGATCTCGACGGCGCCGTCGGACGGCGTGTGTCGGATCGCGTTCATCACCAGGTTGGACACCACCCGGGCCAGGGCGTCGGGGTCGCCCCGGACCAGCACACCGGAGTCGACGGAACCACCGACCCGGACGCCCTTCGACCGGGCGACGGGGTCAGCCCAGGCAATCGCCTCGCTGACGAGGTCACCGAGGGCGACGGTCTGCGGCGTGAGCTGGAGGGATCCGGCGTGGATGCGGGACAGCTCGAAGAGATCGTCGACCATGCGGACCATCCGGTCGACCTCGGTCCGCATCTGCGCCCGGTACCGCGCGGGGTCGTCGGCGAGGCCGTCCTCGAGCGCCTCCGCCATCGCCCGGATACCGGCGAGCGGGGTGCGCAGGTCGTGCGACACCCAGGCGACGAGCTCGCGGCGGGACTCCTCCAGGTGCCGCTCTCGCTCCGCCGACGAGCGCAGGCGGTCGCTGCTGCGGGTGAGCTCGCGGGCGATCTCGGCGAACTCCCGCGGCCCGTTCGCCGGGCCGACGAACTCCCCGCCCTCCCCGAAGTTGATGGCCGCGTCGCGCAGCCGCCGCGCCGACGCCACGACCTGCTCACCGAGCCAGACGGCGACGCCGACGGAAACGACCCCCGAGACGGCGCACACCGTGATCACCACCGCGAAGTCGTGGTCGGAGAGGAACATCGCGCGGGCGGTACCGAGGACGCCGGCAGCGATGCCCGCGACGGCCACCAGTCCGAGGATCGCCGCAGACCAACGCACAGAACGGCGGCGCACGGTCCATGCCAAGGCCGCCCCGACGAGCCCGACGGCGACCGACCACGCCACGGCGATGGCGATCACAGCGAGCGTGGCACCGCTCATGGGGCCTCCCACCGGTAGCCGACACCCCAGACCGTGACGAGCCGGACGGGGTGGGTCGGGTCGTTCTCGACCTTTTCCCGCAGCCTGCGCACGTGCACGGTCACGGTCGACTGATCGCCGAACGACCAGCCCCAGACGTCTCGCAGGAGGTCGTCCCGCGACCACGCGACACCCTGGTTCGCGATCAGGAACCGCAGCAGGTCGAACTCGCGGACCGTCAGCGCGAGCCGTTCCCCCGCGCGCGTGACGACGTGCTGCGCGGAGTCGATCGTGAGGTCGCCGTCGTGCAGCACGACGTCTGCGGTGTCGGGGCGTTGTCCGGCTCTTCGCAGCACGGAGTCGACCCGGAGCACGAGCTCACGGGGGCTGAAGGGCTTGGTGACGTAGTCGTCGGCGCCGAGCCCGAGCCCCATGACCCGGTCGGTCTCAGCCCCCAGGGCAGTCAGCATGATGACCGGGACGTCGCCGGCCTCCCGCAGCCGTCGGCACACCTCGAGCCCGTCGATGCCCGGCAGCATCAGGTCGAGCACAACGAGGTCCGCCGGCCGCGCACGCATCGCGGCCAGCGCGCTCTCACCATCCTCGACCTCGATCACCCGATGGCCGCCGGCGCGCAGGTAGGACACCACGACCTCACGCACGGTGTGGTCGTCGTCGACGACGAGAACATCTGCCACGCGTAGATCCTCTCCCTGCGACGGGCGAACGTCTTAGTCGGATTCTCGCAGCGGACCTGCGCGTCGAGCCCCGATTCGGCAGCGCCCGGACGGCCCGAAAGACTTTCGTCACATCTGGGCCGCATCGGCGGTGCTTGGGGAGCCGCGACACATGGCGAACCTGAGGGCCGACCGCGTAGCGTCGTCGGTCATAGGCGGACATTTCGGACTCGCAGGAACCCTATGGTGAGAGGACCGACCCGATGGAGCCCCTCGATTTCTCCGATCTTCGTGCCGCGTTCGTCAACTGCACGCTCAAGCGCTCGCCCGAGGTCTCGAACACGGCGGGCTTGATGGCGAAATCCACCGCGATCATGCGAGCGCACGGCGTCACGGTGGACGAGATCCGCGCGGTCGACTTCGACCTCGCCCCCGGGGTCTACCCGGACATGACCCAGAAGGGGTGGGACCACGACGACTGGCCCGCGCTGGCACCCCGAATCCTCGCCGCGGACATCCTCGTGATCGGCACCCCCATCTGGCTCGGCGACAAGTCGAGCGAGTGCACCCGCGTCATCGAGCGCCTCTACTCCCTGTCCGGTGAACTGAACGCGGCCGGGCAGTACCTCTACTACGGGCGCGCGGCCGGGGTGATCGTGACCGGGAACGAGGACGGCATCAAGCACGTCGCGATGAACGTGCTGTACTCGCTCCAGCACCTGGGCTACGTCATCCCGCCGCAGGCCGACGCGGGCTGGATCGGGGAGGCCGGCCCCGGCCCGTCCTACCTCGACGAAGGCTCCGGCGGCCCGCAGAACGAGTTCACCCGGCGCAACACCACCTTCATGTCGTGGAACCTGATGCACCTCGCCGCGATCCTCAAGCGCGGCGGCGGCTTCCCTACCCACGGCAATGAACGCTCCGCCTGGGACGCCGGCGAGCGTTTCGACCACCCGAACCCCGAATACCGATAGGGCCGATTCGCCGACGGTCCCGGTCGAGCGGGACCCGCGGACTGCCAGGTGCCGCGGCCTCGCCCCGTCCCTGGACACCAGCCAGACCACGTCAGGCGCGCTCCGCCGTAAGGAAGCCGTAACCACAGACCCGTGGCCGCTCGCGCCCCGGTCGCGTTGAGTGGTGAGTGACCCGGCCGGACGGTTCGGGGACCTCAGGAGGAGAACCATGAGCAAGAAGCTGACAACGACAGGACTCGCCGTGGGCGGGATGCTGGTCGCGATGATCGCGGGGGCCGCGCCCGCGACGGCCGGCGTCAGCGGGCCCGCGTTCTACGTGGACGGATCGTTGTACCGGACGGTGGGCACCCCCACCGACCTCACGCGCACCGGAGCCCCGGCCGGTTCCTGGGACCTCATCTACAACTTCGGTGGGGCGCAGCTCAACGTGGCGACGGCCGCGCCCGGGGACCGGGACTACAACGGCGGGCGCTGGCAGGTGCATGCCCTTTCCTTCCCTGCTGGGTATTCCGCGGCGGTGGCCTCTGCAGACGCAGATCACGACGGCGTGCTCGACTCGGATGCGGAGATCGGTGCCGCCATCGCGGCCGGGACCGCCGTGGACCTCGGCGTCGTCAAGCAGTTCGAGTGCCCGGTGATCCCCCTGCCGCCGAACGCCTAGCGCGACGACCGGCGAGCGGCGAGCGGCGAGCGGCGAGCGGCGAGCGTGCCACCTTCCCCGTCAGATGAAGAAGCCACCGTTGGACTCGCTGGCATCGCCAAGGAAGGTGGCAACGCCGCCGAGCTCGACGCCGTCGATGAGGTCCTCTTGCGCGATGCCGAGCAGGTCCATGGTCATGGTGCAGCCGACGAGCCGGACGCCCGCGGTCTGCGCGGACGCGATGAGCTCGGGGAGGGAGGCGACGTTGTGCTGCTTCATGATCTTCTTCATCATGGCGGTGCCACCCCCGAGCATGTTCAGCGTGGACAGCTTGAGGTCGTTGGCCCCCGAGGGCAGCGCGGCGCCGAACATGCGCATCACCGCTGACTTCTCTCGCGCGGGCGGGTCTTGGCGGCGCAGCGAATTCAGGCCCCAGAAGGTGAAGAACATCGACACCTCGTCGCCCATCGCGAGGGCGCCGTTGGCCATGATGAACGCGGCGAGGACCTTGTCGAGGTCGCCGGAGAACACGACGAACGACTTTTTGTCCTTGATGCGCGCGGCTGGTCCGGTGAACGCGGCCGGTCCGCTGAGCGCAGCCTTCGCGGCGCCGGCCGGGTGGCCCTTGCGGAAGCGCGCGACGTAGCCGGGTCCCTCGGGGGTCAGCACGAGGATGGTGTGGCCGTTCTTCGCCGCCCACGCGGGTGCGTCCAGCCGGAACCCGGCGTCCGAGACGTGCGCCAGGATCTCGTCACCCGGTGCGAGGGTGGCGATGCGCTCCTGCAGCTTCATGATCGGTCCCGGGCACGCCAGCCCGGTGCAGTCCAGATCGACGAAGACCCCGGTGGAGTCGAGCGCGGTGGCCGTCTCGGCCGACGGCGGGCCGGCGTGCTCGGCGTAGGACGTGACGGGGAGCGGCTCGTCGATCGCGCTCGGCGTGACGTCGTGGAACGCGCGGAAGGTCCGCATCCCCCCGGAGAGGGTCTTGACGTCGAGGAAGCCTCGCTGAACCAGTGAGCGGTAGGCAAGGTAGCTGCGGAAACCGACCGCGCAGTAGAGCCGGATCGGGGTGGCGCGGTCCCAGCCCTCCTGGCGGCGGCGCAGGTCCTTCAGCGGCACGTTCTCGGCGCCGGGCAGGTGCCAGATCTCGAACTCGTCCTCGCCGCGGACGTCGATGATCCGGGCGCCGTCGGTCGCCTCGGGGTAGTCGGCGGCCTGCCACAGCGCGAGGTCCCCCCGCAGGGTGTTGGCAGCCACGAAGCCGACCATGTTCACCGGGTCCTTCGCCGAGCCGAACGGTGGCGCGTAGGACAGCTCAAGAGTCTCCAGGTCGTACACGGTCATCCCCGCCCGCAGCGCGGCGGCCAGCACGTCCAGGCGCTTGTCGACGCCGTCGAACCCGGCTATCTGTGCGCGACGGCGTGGCCGATCCCGCCTTCGCGGTCCCTACCTCCACCGCCGTCCACGGCGGCCTTGATGACGTCCATGTCGCCGATCCGGCGCAGCACGTGGATCGCTGGCAGGTCGATGCCGGGCAGGTTCGGCCGGACGGGCACCGCTCCCGGGGCGAGTGCGAGCTTGTCGTAGGGCTCGTCGTACTCCGCACCGGTGTCGACATCGCGCACCCGAACCGTCTTCGCTACGCGGTCGATGCTGAGCACCTCAATGCCGGTGCGCACATCGAGGTCGAGGGACTCGCTCAGCGACTGCGGCGACTGCAGCAGGAGCCGGCTGCGCTCCGTGATCACCTCACCGATGTGGTAAGGCAGGCCGCAGTTCGCGAACGACACGTGGTGCCCGCGCTCGAACACGACGATCTGGGCGAACTCGTCCAGCCGGCGCGCACGCGCCGCGATGGACATTCCGGCTGCTACTCCGCCGACGACGATCTTCATCAGGGTGGGGATCCGATCCTTGAGGGCTGCTGATTTCCACGCTAGGCCGCCGCCACACCGCCAGACGGGACGTTGGTCGCGTACCCCAGGGGGTATACGTCTGTCATGCTTCATGACGTCCTCCCGGATACCCCCTACGGTATCTTTGTCTCGACGAATGGAGCACACCGTGACCACCTCACCCACGCCGAGCGACGCCCCCACCTTCTTCGAGCACCTCCGAGGGCTCTTCGGATCCACGCCCGACGACGGCCGCCTCGGCTCGAAGGTCGATGCAGCACGCGCACTCGATCTGATCGCGGACGGCGCGACGCTGCTCGACGTGCGGGAGAAGGGCGAGTGGAAGTCCGGGCATGCCCCGCATGCGATCCACGTCCCGCTGGGGCAGATCGACCAGGCGCCCAGACGACTGCACTCCGGTCGCCCGGTCGTGGTGGTGTGCGCGAGCGGGGTGCGCTCGCGCACCGCCGCCAAGCACCTGCGCGGGCTCGGCTTCGACGCGGCCAGCCTGTCCGGCGGGATGCCGGCCTGGCAGCGTGCCGGCGGGGAGGTCCGGCGATGAGCACCAACCTCACGTCCGCCCTTCCCTCGGGTGCCCGGTTGAAGATCGTGATCGTCGGAGGTGTCGCGGGGGGCATGAGCGCCGCCGCCCGGGCCCGCCGGCTCAATGAGCACGCCGAGATCGTGGTGCTCGAGCAGGGCGACTACGTCTCGTTCGCGAACTGCGGCCTGCCCTATCACCTGTCCGGGGAGATCCCCCGCCGTGACTCCCTGCTGCTGCACACCCCCGCATCGCTGGCCGCCTCGCTGAACCTCGACGTGCGCACCGGGCACCGGGTCACCGCCATCGACCGCGGCGCGCAGGAGGTGGCCGTCCAGACCGAGGACGGCGGCTACCGCCTGCCGTACGACGCGCTGGTACTCGCGCCCGGCGCGATCCCGGTGCGCCCTCCGATCAGCGGTCTGGACCACCCCGCCGTGCACGCCCTGCGCACCGTGCCCGACGTCGACGCCCTGCGCAGCACCATCGACGGCCTGCTCGGCGACCTCACGTCGCGCTCTCCCGCCCCCCGCGCCGTCGTCGTCGGGGCCGGGTTCATCGGACTCGAAGCGGTCGAGGCACTGACCGCCCGCGGCCTGCAGGTCCACCTCGTCGAGCTCGCCGAGCAGGTCCTGCCGCCCATCGATGCGGAGCTCGCCCCGCTGCTCGCGGCCGAGCTCGCCGCGCACGGCGTCGACCTGCACCTGGGCGTGTCCGCGCAGGCCATCGCTCCCGTCCCGCACGTCGACGCGGTCGAGGAGTCGAGCGAGACGAGCTCCACCGGCGCGGTGAGCGTCACGCTGTCCGACGACACTGTCCTGCCCGCAGACCTCGTCATCGTCAACGTCGGGGTCCGCCCCGCCGGCACCCTGGCGCGGGAGGCGGGCCTGGACCTGGGACCGACCGGCGCGATCCGGGTGGACGGCGACCAGCGCACCTCCGACTGGCGGATCTGGGCCGTCGGCGACGCGGTCGAGGTGACCCACGCCGTCACCGGCACGACCAGCCCCGTGCCGCTGGCGGGCCCGGCCAACAGGCAGGGACGCCGAGCCGCGGACTCGATCTGCGGCCACCGCACCACCCCGCAGGCGCCCGTGCTGGGCACCGCGATCGTGCGGGTCTTCGACCTCACCGCCGCGACCACCGGCGCGAACCAGGCCACCCTGCGCCGCGCGGGCATCGCGCACGAGGTCGTGCACATCCACCCCGGCCACCACGCCGGGTACTACCCCGGCTCCGAGCCGATGCACCTGGTGGCGAGCTTCGCCCCCGACGGCACCCTGCTCGGCGCCCAGGGCGTGGGCCGCGCGGGGGTGGACAAGCGCATCGACGTCCTGGCCACGGCGATCCGCGCCGGCCTGACCGCCGACGACCTCGCCGAGCTCGAGCTCGCCTACGCCCCGCCGTACGGCTCGGCCAAGGACCCGGTGAACATGCTCGGGTTCGTTGCCCAGAACGTCCTGGACGGGACGATGCCGCAGTGGCAGGCCGAAGACCTGGACAAAGTCATGGCCACGACCCTCATTCTCGACGTGCGCTCACGCTCCGAGTACGCCGGAGGCCATCTCGAGGGCGCTCTGAACATCCCGCACCTCGAGCTGCGCGAACGACTCGGCGAGGTGCGCGAGGCTGCGGGCCGGCGCGAGGTCAGCGTGCACTGCGCCAGCGGAGTGCGCTCCTACCTTGCGACGCGCGTGCTGCTCGGCGAGGGCATCGACGCTCGAAACCTCTCCGGCGGATGGCTCACCCTCCAGTCGGTCCACCCGACTCTCTGACCCGAGCCGCGGACGACGTCGGTCAGGTGGAATTGCGAGATCCAGCCACGTGATCACAGTGCGACGGCGATAGCCGCGGCGGCTGCCGAGTGAAAGGATCGACGGGTGAAGGTGCAGGTCGTGTACTTCGACGGGTGTCCGAGCTGGCATGCTGCCGCCGAGCGGATGCGCCACGCGCTAGACGCCACCGGGCACGCCGCCGTCGTGGTCGAACTGGTCGAAGTGAGTTCACCCGAAGACGCCGTGGCATTGCGTTTCGCGGGGTCACCAACGCTTCTGGTCGACGGCAAGGACCTGTTTCCCGGCGCGGCGCCCATCGCGGCCATGGCGTGCCGGCTGTACGCCGGTCCAAGCGGTTTCAGCGACGCACCGACGCTCGACGCGCTCAGCGCAGCCCTTCGCGGTCTGCCCCCACAGGAATAGCCGGATCTGACATGACCACGACCAACAGCCTGGGCGACAGAGCAAAGTCTCACCGCGAATGCGGATGCTGCGGGCGTACGCTACCCGTCGGCCGACTCACCGAACTCGGCTTGACTCCCGGCGTCTACATCTGCGCCGGCTGCGCACGTTGGGCAGCCCGCCGCGCCTCCCGCATGCCGAACGTGCTGTGGAACCCCCGCGCTCTGCTCAAGATGGCTCGGTTCCGCCGGAGTCGCGGACGACCTCGTGACCACATGATGAGGTCGGCAATACCGATCCTGACCAGCAGTGATCTCGACGGCACTGTCGCCTTCTGGGGTCCGGTCGGCTTCAACGTCGTCGAACGCCACACCGGCTATCTCGTCACCACCGCCGACGACGTCGAGATCCACTTCACCCACGGTCCGATCGAACAGCCCCCTCGCGCGGCGGGGACGAGCCCAGCGCTCGCGTTCATCCACGTCCAGGACGCCGCGGCGCTCTGGAAGCGGCTGAAAGCTGCGCACACGACCGGCCTCGGCCCGGTGCAGGACCAGGACCACGGGCTGCGCGAATTCATCCTCACCGACCCGGACGGCAACCAGGTCCGGTTCGGCAGCGCCATCCGCCCCTGAGCAATCCGCGCGTCACGCAGGTCCCGCCAACCCACGGGTGCACTCGCCGCGGCGCCGGATGTCACCGTGCTCATCAACAACGCCGGCGCGAACCCGCCGAGCGGGAGCCTGCTGAACGTGACCGACGCGGACATCCGCGCGAACATGGAGACGAACTTCTTCGCACCCGTGTTCCTCGCGCGCGCCTTCGCTCCGATCCTCGCCGCCGCCCCGGACTCCATCCTCATCGACGTGCACTCGGTCGCGAGCTGGTACGCCTTCGGCGGCACCTACAGCGCATCCAAGGCCGCGCTGTGGCCGGCGACCAACTCGCTGCGCAGCGAGCTCGCGCCCAAGGGCGTCCACGTGACTGGTGTGCACATGGGCTACGTCGACACCCGCATGGCCGCGCACGCCGACGCGAACGCACCCAAGATGGCGCCGGCCGATCTGGTGACAGCGGTCTACGACGCCGTCGAGGCCGGCCAGTTCGAGGTCATCGCCGACGAGCTGACCGCGCAGGTCAAGGCGGCCCTCAGCGGCCCGGTCGAGGCGCTCTACCCTGAGCTGAGCGCCGCGATCGCCAGAGCGGCTACGCCGAAGCGCCGTCGGCCCGCCGAGGTCCCCCTCGCGTGCCGGCGGCGCAATGGATCGGAGTCGATTCGCGGCGGGCCCCGCTGACCGATACCTAGTTCGTCCGCACCTCCGCGCCAGCACGGGCGACGGCGGCCACCGCCTCGGCCGACTCGTTCGCCCGATCCTTGCGGAACTCGCGCACCGAATAGCTGATCGCCAGGCCCCAGACGAGCACGATCGCTGCGTAGTACAGGCCCTGGGTCGCCGCTGAGGCATCGATCCAGTCGCTCTGCAGCAGGCTGCTGGTGTTCGTCAAGACGATCATCCCGCCGACGAGCGAGCCGAGCAGGCGGGGCGGCACGTGGCGAACCAGCCACGCGGCGACGGGGGCGGCAAGAATCCCGCCGGCGAGAATCGCCAGCGCCCAGGACCAGTTGACTCCCTGAGAGCCCAGGCTGAACAGGAAGCCGAAGCTTGCGGCGAGGGCCACGAGGAACTCGCTGGTGTCGATGGATCCGATCACCTTCCGTGGCTCGAGCCGCCCGCTCGCGAGAATCGCGGGCGTCCCGACAGGCCCCCAGCCGCCGCCGCCGGTCGCGTCGATGAAGCCGGCGAACAGCCCGAGCGGAACGAGGAAACGCTTGTACAACGGCTTGCCAAGGTTGCCGCGCGGAAGCCCGAAGGTCGTGAACCGCACGAGGATGTAGAGCCCAAGAACGAGCAGGATGATCGCCATCGCTGGGGCGGCGATCTCGGTCGAGAGGTTGGCGAGCACTGTCGCCCCGACGAAGGCGCCGATCGCGCCCGGGACGCCGATCCGGAGCACGACCTTCCAGTCCACGTTGCCGAACTTCCAGTGCGAGAAGCCGGAGACGAGCGTGGTGCCGATCTCGGCGAAGTGGACCGTTGCGGATGCCGCCGCCGGATTGGTTCCGATGGCCAGCAGCAAGGTGGTGGTGGTCACGCCGTAGGCCATGCCCAGGCTGCCGTCGACCAACTGGGCCACGAATCCCACCACCGCGATCAGGACGAGCGTTCTCATGTCGAAACTCCAAAAGGATGTGTGTGCACCTGCTACCGGTGCGAGCCGGCGAAAACGTCAGGAATGCTGACAGCAGGCCGGACACGATCCCATCGCGACGGCGGGGGCGCAGGAGTCCGCGCGCCGAAGCAGCCGGGTGACGCGGGTGTCGGTCATCAGCTGCTCTCTTCCGTAGGCCGCCGAGAAAGTCGACAGCGCACGTACGCGCGCGTCGACAAGGTCGCGAGACGCCACGCAGCGCATCACGCGGCTCGCGCCACGTCAAAACTGAGAACCTCTGGTCTCGGATGGTGAACGATGTTCGCCCCCTCGTTCGCCCGAGCGGGATTCGATCCCCTCCCATGACGACGACCCCACCCCACCGTCACCCGCGCCTGGCATATGGAGGCTTGCCCGGCGGGGCAGCCCGCACCGGCCGGTCCCTGGGGACCGTGGTCCTCGGGAATCGGCTGCGTGGTGGGGTGCCGGACGCCCCGAGCTCAGTCGGGGCGCCCGGTCGCGTCGCTCGGACTCGATCCCGGTCCAACTCGCGGGCTGCCTCGTCAGCGCCCGGCGGGCTTGACTTCCCAGGTCACGTTGTCGCCGTGCTGCTGGGTCCAGAACGTCCGCCACGAGGGGTCGGACAGGACCGGCGCCTTCGCGCCGAGGATGCCTTCGACGGACGGGTCGCCGTCGGACACGTGGATGCCCGTGATCTCGTTGTCGCCGTCGTTGTAGCCCGGGTTCGTCGTCGCGTCGTAGAGCGCCGACGCGTCCCGCCCTTCGGCCAGCCACCGGGTTACCTGCGGGGCGATCTCACGACTGCCGCTCAGGTCGACGGAGTAGCCCGAGTCAAGCGCGTTGCGCTGGGTGTGCAGCGCGTCGCCCGCGTCCTCGACCACCAGGAGCCGGTCCGGGCCCGCGAATGCCACGTTGTCCATGCCGGTGTGGGCCACGTCGCCGATCCAGACCGGGGAAAGCTTCCCGGTGCTTGCACTCGGTGACTTCTGCGCGATGCGGAAGATCGCCCCGAACGCACCGGGCAGGGTCGAGTTGGCGTTGGTGTCCCCGGTCTCGCTGAAGTAGAACTCCCCGAAGTGGGTGCCGGGACGGAACACGCCGTTCTCCGGACGCTTGACCGGAGTCGCGTCCGCCGCCGCGGCGGAGGCGGTCGCGTCGAACGTGCCGGCGCCCTCGTGCACGCTCACCCACGCCGTCTTGAGGGTCGTGCCGTAGGTGTGCAGCGCGGTGATCACGGGGTCGGACGGGTTGGCTGACAGCTGGCTCGCCGTGACAGCCGTCCCATCCGGGCGAGCGACCTGCAGGGCCTTGAGCGAGCCGCCCTTGGTCAGGTCGGTCTTGTCCGTCGGCGTGAACCGGTAGACGTAGCTGTGCGGAACCTTGCCGTTGGTGCCGGCGACGGTTGCGCCCCCGATGTCCTCGACCAGCCAGACGTTACCGTCGGCGTCGTTCTGCACGCCCTCGAAGCCGCCGGAGCCGAGCGCCGGCAGGCCGACCGCTCGTCCGGTCGACGGGTTGCCGTCGGCGTTCAGGTGAACCGCCCAGGCGCCGCCCTTGGGCGCCGTGGACTCGGCGGTGAGCAGCAGCTGCTGGCTGAAGGGATCCCAGGTGATTCCGTCGAACGTCGGCAGCGCCTTGCCATCGGCATCGGCGTCGGCGACGAGGGAGACGCGCTTCGCCGGGTCCGCTTGGTCGAGGTCGATGCGCGTCACATAGCCCCGGGGGCCCGTCTCGTGCCCCTGGAAGAGGTAGTGATGACCGCCGAGGACGAGGTAGACGTTCTTGTCGGGCTCGGTCTTGAAGCTCTCATGCGGGTCCTGGGTCAGCGGTCCGCCATTGCCGGTGTTGTAGCCGTAGTGCGTCACGCCGTTGAGCGTGTCCGGGTTCGCGATCGGCAGCGATCCCCAGGCCACGGAGGTCTGCGTCAGCCCTGCGCTCAGCACGTTGTTCTGAACGCCGCTGCGCGGGTTGGCGGTGTCGACCTGGTCGGATGGTCCGTTGGTGCTCGCCGTCGCGGTGAGGGGTCCCACGGCCAGTGCAGCAACGGCGGCGACCGCCGCGCTACCGATCAGGCCCGCTTTGTACCGTGAATTCATGCGCTTTGCCTTCCGAGAGCAGAGCCGACCGCCCTGACCTCACGAGACAACGCCCACCGGCGCGCGCGCGGGTTTCCGTTCGGGGTCGAGATAGTGAACTTTGTCCGAACTGTTCGAGGCTGATCAGGCCTGGTCGGCGGCCACTCGGGCGACGTGCAGAGCCAAGTAGGAGACCTCGTCGTCGGTGAGGGTCGAACCGAGGCGCAGCTCGAGGAGGTCCGCCAATCGCAGCGCGCATTCGACCTCGTGCGGGTACGTCTCGCGGATGACGGCGCCGATGGGTGAGAGCTTCTGGTCGAGCTGCTTGTGCTGGTGGATCCGGACGAACAGGTACCGCAGATGCGTGATGAACCGCCCGACGCTCACGCTCCCCGCGTCGAGGTCCAGGCTGAAGGTCTGTTGGATGACGGTGACCATCTGCTGGATCGCGCCGGTCATCGTGTAGGTGTAGGAGAGGTCCCCGGTGGCGAAGCCGGCATTCACCAGGTGCAACGCCAGCCCGACCGCCTCGGCGCCGGGCAGCTGGGTCTCGCTACGGGCGTTGATGGCGGCCAGCAGGGCGGCGGCCTTGGCGTACTCCTCCGCGTAGAGGTTCTGCACCTCGGCGAGGAGCGGGTACTCCAGCTCCATTCCCACCGCGATGCGCCGCAGGGCGAAGCTGACGTGGTCGGCCAGGGCGATGATCAGCGCCGGATTTCGGCCGAGAGTGTCCAACCCGACCTCGGCCAGAGCCGAGCCGACCAGCTGGATGTGCTCCGGGGGGATGCCCGCCAGCAGCTGGGCCAGATGATCGGAGTCGCGCCCGTCGGTGGGCACGAAGGTTCGAACGATCTGAGCCGGATCGACGGCCTGACCCGGCCGGGCCTGGAAACCCAGGCCACGGCCGGTCAGGATGACCTCGCGTCCGGCGTCGTCCAAGGCAAGGACGACGTTGTTGTTGAAGACGCGCGCAACCTTCATGTCAGGCCAGTGTCGCATCGCTCGAGGAAGCGATCACGACCGCTCCCTTCAGGGGGTCACATCAATGATCGGGTCGCCAGGGATGACGTTGCTGCCCGTCTTGGGAGTGACCGACGACAGCGTCTTGCTGTTGATGACGACGACGACGGTGGTCGGATCGTAGCCCGCCTCCCGGATGCCCTCGAGATCCACCGTCGCCAGCAGGTCACCGATCGCGACCCGTTGGCCCTTCTTGACGGCCACCTCGAAGCACTTCCCCTGGAGTCGGACGGTGTCGATGCCGATGTGCACCAGCACCTCGACCCGGTCGTCGGTCTTGATCCCGAACGCATGCCCGCTCGCCGGAACGGTGACCAGCAGGCCGGCCACGGGCGAGACCACCCGACCGTCGGTCGGCTGGATGCCAACCCCCTCGCCGAGTGCCCGCGACGCGAACACCTTGTCCTCCACCTCGTCCAGGGACACCACGTGACCCGCGACCGGAGCAGCGATCACCGCGGTGGGCGTGCTGGCGGCGGTCGGAACATCCTTGGGCATGCCCGCCTGGGCGACCTCGAGGGCAAGGTCGGACTCGGCCTGCTTGCGGTTCGCGAGGGACTCCGCCTTCTGCTCCGGCGTGCGGTAGTCGGAGATGATGACCAGGACCATGGCGGTCACGAACGCCGCCGCGATGGAGATCGCGTACAGGGGCATCGGGGAGAAGACGGGGATGGTCAGCAGGGACGTGAAGGCGAACGCCGAGGTCTTGACCCCGCCGAAGATGCCCGTGATCAGGCCACCGACCAGGCAGCCCACCAGCATGCGCGGGTAGATCCGCTTGAAGCGCAGGTGGATTCCGTACAGGGAGGGCTCGGAGATGCCGCCCAGCAAGCCGGCGAGCAGCGCGCCGGTGGCGGTGCCGCGCATCTCGGTTTCCTTGTCACGCATGGAGATGAACAGGACCCCGGCGGTCGCACCGAAGCACGCGAAGTTCCATGCACCCATCGGGCCCTGGATGAAGTCGTAGCCGAGGGTCTGGATGTTGATGAGCATGAGCGCGTTCAGCGGCCAGTGCAGGCCCAGCGGAACCAGGAACGGGTAGATCAGCGGGATGATGATGGCGAACAGGATGGGGGCGTGGCCATTCATCCACGCCATCCCCGTACCCAGCCCGTTGCCCAGCCAGATGCCCATCGGGCCGATCAGGAAGGCGGTCGCCGGAATCATGATGGTCATGGAGAAGAACGGCACGAAGACCATCTGGATGTTCTCGGGGAAGATCTTCTTCAGGCCCTTGTAGACCAGCGCAAGTACCGCGACCATGATCAGCGGGACGAACACCTGGCCGCCGTAGCCGTTGAGCTGCATCGGCAGGCCGAAGATGTGGGCCACGCAGGACTGCGTGCCAAGGACCGGGTTCGTCGTGCAGACCGTGTCCGCGAACCGCTTGGTGTCGGAGAGGCTGACGAACTCCGGGGTCATCATGGCACCCATCACGGTTGCCCCGACCCACGGGTCGATGTTCAGCTTCTTGGCGGCGTTGTAGGCCACCATGATCGGCAGGAAGTAGAACACCGAGCGCCACATGGCGTCGACGAAGATCCAGGTCGCCGACTTGTCCGTGGCGCGGAAGTCGACGATGTGGAGCGCGTCGAGGACCGCGGTGAAGGCGATGATCAGCGAGGCGCCCAGCAGCACTCCCAGCAGCGGCCGGAACGAGTCCGACAGGTACTCGAAGAAGCCGTCGACCCAGGCCACCTTGCCGCGGGCCTTTCCGCGGGCGCCCGCCTTGACGTCGGCATCACTGAGTGCGCTCTTGCCGATGCTGGCCATCTCGGGCAGGTTCATGATCTGGTTGAACGTGTTCTGGACCGCGCCGCCGATGACGACCTGGAAACGGTCGCCCGACTGCGGAACCGCGCCCATGACGCCGGGGATCGCCTCGACGGCCTTCTGGTCGACCAGACCGGAATCATTCAGTTCGAAACGAAGCCGCGTCGCGCAGTGCGTGAGGCTCACGATGTTGCCCGGACCGCCGATCTCGGCGACGATCCCCTCAGCCGTACTTCGTTGAGTGGTAGACGACATTGTCGATCCTTCCCGTTTGCACCCACATCACGCAGAACACAAAAAAAAGACCTGAGATGCACCTAGGTGCGTCTCAGGTCTTGCCCCAACGTGGGTAACAATCCTTGTGAGCGTTCGCTCGAGACGAATGGTACCACGATCGGAACGGTCACCCGTCACTGTGCGCTGCCGCTCCTGGCGGCGGCCGGGAGGGGCCGGGGACATCTGGCCCCTGCTCCGGGACCCGGCATCGATGCCGACTCGTTGTGTCCAAGGCAGACGGTGACGCGGTTGCGCCCGTCCGCCTTGGCGACATAGAGGGCACCGTCGGCCGCCGCGATCAGCTCATCGCTCGTCCGCCCTTGGCGCGGAAATGTCGCCACGCCGAACGAGGCAGTGATCGAGATCTGGGTCGCGCCGAAGCCCACAACGGTGTCCTCCATCGCACCGCGCAACAGTTCGGCGCGCTCAACAGCGGCCCCCTCCCCCATGCCAGGCAGGACGAGCAGAAACTCCTCACCGCCGTAGCGGCGACTTGCGATGCGCCTGGGCGTCCGCCCAGCGCGGTCGGCCCCTACCGCAGGTGCAGTACTGACGTCGCTGCGCGAGGCGGACGACCACGCGGCGGTGCTCACGAAGACGGTGCGAGCTGTTGCTCCGTCAGACGTGCCGATCGACGGACGAGCGCGAGTGCTGCCGCCGCCAGCACGAGCATGACCGGCACGACTCCGAGCGCGGTCTTCAGAGACGTCGCGTCGGCCAGCGCACCGACGGTGAAGGGCGCGAGCAGGATCGCGAGCGAGATCACGGCCACGGCTCGGCCGCTGGCCAGCGCTGCCGTCTCGGGTGCAAGCGCGACAGTCACGGCCATCCCCATCGGGAACAGGTTGCCGAGCCCGATCCCGAGCAGCAGCAGGCCCAACAGCGCCGGCGCGAGCGTGGTCGACGGCCACAGGACCCCGAACCCCACGGCGGTCACCACGAGCGCGACCGCGAGCAGCCGCGCCGGATCGTGCCGCCGCGCCAGCCGGCCGCCCAGCGTGCGCCCCACCAGCACTCCGCCGAAGTATCCGGCCATCAGCGCGATCGACGTGTCGGTCGACACCTCGACCATGTCCGCGACGAAGGTCGCACCCCACGCGGTGATGCACCACTCCGCCGCCGTCGTGCAGAACAACATCGCGGCCACAATCCAGAACACACCGGGGAAGGCGACCATGCGCCAGCGCGGACGGCGGCGGCGCGACGATCGCCAGCTGCCGGTTGTTCCACCAGATGAGCACAGGGGCCGCGAGCGAGACCAGCAGCGCGGCCCGCCAGCCCAGGCGCAGGGCCGCGGTCAGCGGAGAAATTCAGGACATCGTTCCGCTGCTGCCTACAGATCCCTGTTCGGCAGGCTTCCCAGGAGGAACCAGCCCGCCTCGGCGTCGTACCACTGGCCGCACGGCGCCTGGCCGCACGACGTCGGCTGTGTGAAGGTCGGCGCGAATCGCGCGTGAACGTCGGCGAGGTAGCTCTCCGCGTGTGCGGTCTGGCCCATCAGCGCCGCAGCGCGCGTGATCGAGACCCAGGGGTAGGAGTCCGGGATCACCCCGGCGTACCACGACGGGAACGACGCCGAGAACTGGCCCCACCCCGACACCGCCTTCGGGTCGCTCGGCGCGACCACCCCGAAGATGATCGGCCACAGCTGGGCGACCCCGGGTGCGTAGAACACGCTCGTGCTGTTCGGGCTCCCGACGCTCGCGTCCCAGTTGTCGTTCGTCGGGTTCCAGAGCTTCGCGACGATCGCCGCCCGGGTCGACTCGGCCCACGAGTCGTAGTACGTCGCCTGCGCGCTACGGCCGAGCAGGGTCTCCAGCGCGGCGAAGTCGGCGAGCCCGGAGTACACCTCGGAGTTGTCCATCGTGTACGCGACCGCGTAGGTCGGCTTGGCGATCGTCAGGCCGGCCTCCGGGCCGGACTCGATCCGCACCCCCGTCGGCGCGCCGTAGGTCGTGAGGTTGGCGATGGCCTCGTACGTCCCGATGTTGGCCTGGACGAAGCTCTGCAGCTGCGGGTCCCCGCTCGCGTAGGCCCGGAAGGCGACGTTGAGCGTCGTCGAGGCGTAGCTGTCCACCGAGTCGAAGTCATTGGTCGGCGTCTCGGCGCCCGTGATCGGGTCGTAGACGTAGTCGAAGACGCTCTGGGCAGGCACGTTCGTGGCCGCCGCGTTGCGGTGACCGAGATACCAGCCCATCCACGAAAGGACCCCCGCACGAGCCGGGGCGGTGTCGGCGGCGAGCAGGCCGAGCGCGGCGATGTTGGCGAAGTAGGGCGTGATCTTGGTGCCCGTACTGAGGATCGCGCCGCTGGCGAGCTGCTTGGAGAGGATGAAGTCGACCTGTTCGGTGATCCAGCTGGCCTGCACTGCGGCCGGGTCGGGGGTCACGGGCGGTGCTCCGTTCGCAGAGGTGGGCACAAGAACCGATCCCGTGAGGGCCGCGAGCGTTAATGCCGTGCGGACCCAGGGCGGGCGCCGACCTGTGCTGGTTGCCAGGGTAGATGCTCCGTGCGGAACGAGGATCCGCGGCCGACGACGCCGGTTGCGGGCGCTCGACGAACGCATGGCGGTCACGCGCAGCGCCCGTCGGAGCGCGCGCGAACGGGTGCGCCCGGGATCCGGCAAGACTCGAGACTCGCGGTCGTCGCGAGGAGGAACCAGCCCGCCTCGGCGTCGTACCACTGGCCGCAGACGGCCGCACCGCACGTTGTCGGCAGGGCGAAGCCGGGGGCGTACCGCGTGTGGACGCCCTCGAGGAACGCGGCGGCCTGAGCGGGCTCACCCATGAGCTGGGCGGCGCGGGCGACGGCGACCCACGGGTAGGAGTCGGGCAGCGCCCCGTCGAACCACCGGGGGAACGAGGCGACGAACTGCGCCCAGCCAGCCCGCGCGCGGGGGTCGTTCGGCGTGACGACGCCGAAGATGATCGGCCAGAGCTGCGCCGTGCCCTGGGCGTAGAAGACGTCGGTGCTGCTCGGGTTCGCGTACGCCCAGTCCCAGTTGTCGTTGGCGACGTTCCAGAGCTCTGCACCCATGGCGCTCTTCGTCGCGGCCGCCCGCGACGCGTACAGCGCGGCCTCGGGGTGCCGGCCGAGGCTCGTCTCGAGCTTCGCGAGGTCGACGAGGCCGGCGTAGACCTCGGTGTTGTCCATCGTGAAGGCGATCGGGTAGCTGGGCTTGGCGATGGTCAGCCCGGCGTCGGGACCGGTCTCGACGAGCACACCGGTGGGCGCCGGGGTGATGACGAGGTCGGCGATGGCTTCGTAGACGCCGATGTTCCTGCGGACGAAGGAGCGCAGGGCAGGGTCCGTGCTCGAGTGCGCCGCGTACGCGACGTTGAGGGCCGTCGAGGCGTAGCTGTCGACGGAGTCGAAGTCGCCCGTGGGCGTCTCGGTCCGCGCGACTGGGTCGTAGATGTAGTCGAACACGCTGTTCGCGGGCACGTTGAGACCCGCCGCGTTGAGGTGAGCGAGGTTCCAGGTCATCCAGCGGAGCGTCCCGGCACGGGCCGCCGGCGTGTCTGCGGCGAGGAGACCCAGTGCCGCGATGTTCGCGAAGTACGGCGAGATCCGGGTGCCTGTGCTGAGGATCGCACCGCTGTCGAGCTGTTTGGACAGGATGAAGCCGATCTGCTCGTCGACGGCACTGGGCCCAGCGCGATGTTCGGCCGGGCCGGCGGTCGCCGCGGCGGTCGGCAGCAGGAGGGTCCCGGCCAGGGTGGCAACCGCGACCGCGGCACCGGCCCAACGGGGGAATCGAGACGAGATAGGCATGGGTGCGCGCTCCTCATTGAGTCACTTCGGGGTCGGACGAATCGACGCGGGTGGCCGCGCCGTGCACGTTGAGCGGGAGGTCGCGGCGGGTGGGCCCGTGGCCTACAGGTAGGTGACGCGGTCGCGGTACGCGGCGATCCAGCCGGCGTTCCAGGCCGCCGAGTCGTCGAGGTTCGCGCTCGCGAACACGGGTGGGGTCGCGCCGCGCTCGGCGAGGCGGGCGCCGACCTCGACCATGAGCCCGTGCAGCATCGCCGCACCCACGGCGGACGACGTCGGTCCGACCGGAGGCAGGTCGCTGCGCAGGACGACGGCCGCGTCGCCGACGACGCCGGGCAGGTCGAGGACGACGTCGGCCACCTCGAACAACCGGGGCCCGCCGCGGCCCTCGACGGCGGACGAGTAGGTCACGTTGGTCAGGGCGATCACCGTCGCGCCACGCTGCTGGGCGAGCGTGCACATCTCGACGGTGACCGGGTTGCGGCCCGAGACGGACACGATCAGCAGCAGGTCGCCGGCCCCGAGCGGGACGTCGACGAGGATGTCGGCGGCCGCCCCAGAGGTCTGCTCGAGGGTGCTGGTCGCGGTGACCGGCTCGACGTTGAGCATCAGGCTCGCCGGCAGGATCGGCCAGATCGGGACCAGTCCCCCGGCCCGGTAGAACTGGTCCTGCACGAGCAGTCCGGCGTGGCTCGCGCCGAACGCGTACAGGACGCGCCCGGCCACGATCCGCCCGACGATCAGCTCCGCGGCCACGGCCACGTCGGCCGCCACGCTCTCGGATCCGGCGGACGCGAGCTGGGCCTGCACGACGGCGAGATAGCGCGCGTAGGCGCATCCTCTCACTGCCCGGTCTCCCGGTAGTGCGCCCGGGTCGCGGCGTAGGTCTCCCCGCCGCCGGGGAGGTTGTAGCTGGTGTAGATCGACGGCACGACCCCGACCGCGACGCACTTCTCGATGATCCCCGCCGTCACCGCCCACATCAGCGCGGCACCGGCGAGCCCGGACCAGGCGGCCACCGGCAGGTCAAGACCGCCGATGGCGAGCGCCGCGTCGCCGTAGGGCACACAGTTGTCGAGCACGACGTCGGCGACCTCGAACAGGCGCCGCCCCGACGAGTGGCTGCTGGCGAGCTCACCGGAGAAGGCCGAGCCCGTCACGGCCACGACGTGGACCCCGCGGGCTCGGGCCGTGATCGCCAGCTCGACGACGAGCAGGTTCGTCCCGGACACCGAGCTCAGGACGAGGAGGTCGCCGGGCAGGATCGTGCCCTGCTCGAAGAGCCACTCGACGAGAAGCTGCGCCGAGCGCTCCCCCGTCGCGTCGAGCCGGCCGCGCTCCGCGGCGATCCACTCGTTCCCGGCGTCGACGCTCGCCCCGAACCCGAGCGCGGTGTACGCCGCGAGGCCCCCGGTGCGCGCGATGAACTCGTGGCTGATCAGGTGCCCGGTGTCGAAGATGTGGATCGGTCGACTGTCGATGATCGCGGCGGCGCCGAGCGCGGCGACCGCGTCGATGGCGCCGCGCTGAGTCCGCTCGAGGTCGGCGAGCCGCTCGCTCGCGTCGGCGAAGTAGTCCGCGATGGCGCTCACGCGGACACCGCGCGCGACCGGACCTGGGCCTGGCGGGCGGCGGCGACGAACCGCCGGGTGATGAGCTCCGGGAC
>NZ_DATCNW010000170.1:0-13303 GCF_036565025.1 Pengzhenrongella sp. | reverse complement strand
CCTCCGGGTCGACCCCGGTGAGCACGGTGGGCGGGTAGAAGAAGCCGGCACCGGTGGGCCGGTCCCCGCCGATCGTTACGCGCGCGCCGCCGTCGAGCGCCTCGGCGACGACCTGCTCGACCCGGTCCACGGCCGCCTTCTCGATCAGCGGGCCGACCGTCGTGCCCTGTGCAGCCCCGTTCCCGACGACGAGCTTGTCGAACGCCGCCGTCAGCCCCGCGGCGAACTCCTTCGCGACCGACTCGTGCACCAGGAACCGGTTCGCCGCGACGCAGGTCTGGCCGGCGTTGCGCATCTTGGCCGCCATTGCCCCGGTCACCGCCGCGGGGATGTCGGCGTCCTCGAACACCAGGAACGGCGCGTTGCCGCCGAGCTCCATCGAGGTGCGCAGCACCCCCTGCGCCGCGCCGCGCAGCAGCACCCGGCCCACCTCGGTGGACCCGGTGAACGAGAGCTTGCGCAGGCGCGGGTCGGCGAGCAGCGGTTCGACCAACCGGCTCGAGGAGGACGTCGGCACCACGTTGATGATGCCGGTCGGCAGCCCCCGCTCGGCCAGCTCGGCGCGCACGACCTCCGCGAACAGGGCCGTCGTCAGCGGGGTGAGCCCGGCCGGCTTGATGACCACGGTGCATCCGGCGGCGAGCGCGGGCGCGACCTTGCGGGTGATCATCGCGATCGGGAAGTTCCACGGCGTGATCAGCAGGGCCGGCCCGACCGGGCGGCGCAGCACGAGCTGGCGGTTGGCGCCCGACGGTGCGGTGCGGGTCAGGCCGCCGATCCGGACCGCCTGCTCGGAGTACCAGCGCACGTAGTCCGCCCCGTAGGCGACCTCGGCGCGGGACTCCGCGAGCGGCTTGCCGCCCTCGGCCGTGATGAGTGCCGCGAAGTCGTCGGTGCGGGCGATGACGGTCTCGAACACCGAACGCAGCAGCTCGGCGCGTTCCCGCGGGGCGACCGCGCGCCAGGCGGGCAGCGCCTCGTCGGCCGCGGCGAGCGCGTCCAGACCGTCCTGCGGCGTCGCGTCGGAGACGTCGAAGAGGGTCTGGCCGGTGGCCGGATCGCCGACCGGGAATGTGCCGCCGCCGGTCGCGGGGCGCCAGGCCCCGCCGATCAGCAGGCCGGTCGGCAGGTGGGCGGCCACGGTGGGCGGGAGGGTCGGCGTCGACATAGGGGCAGTATCGCGCGCTCCGGCGTGCCCCGCACGGGCGGGGCGGCCCCGGGTGCGAGCGACCCTCGTGGCCTGCCCCGCACAGGGGGGCGGCGACCTTAGGATGGCCCGCATGACTCGACCTGTGCGCACCCAGTACGAGGATCTCCTGCGGCTCGTGCTCGAGTCCGGCACCCCCAAGGGCGACCGCACCGGCACCGGCACGCGCAGCGTCTTCGGTCACCAGATGCGTTTCGACCTCGCCGAGGGTTTCCCGCTCGTGACCACCAAGCGCGTGCACCTCAAGTCGATCGTGTACGAGCTGCTGTGGTTCCTGCGAGGGGACTCCAACGTCGCCTTCCTGCGCGAGAACGGCGTGAAGATCTGGGACGAGTGGGCCGCGCCGGACGGTGACCTCGGCCCGGTCTACGGCGTCCAGTGGCGCTCGTGGCCCACGCCCGACGGCGGTCACATCGACCAGATCACCCAGGTGCTCGAGACCCTGCGCACTGACCCGGACTCGCGCCGGATGATCGTCTCGGCCTGGAACGTCGCGGAGATCCCGAAGATGGCCCTCGCGCCGTGCCACGCGTTCTTCCAGTTCTACGTCGCCGACGGCAAGCTGTCCTGCCAGCTGTACCAGCGCAGCGCGGACCTGTTCCTCGGGGTCCCGTTCAACCTCGCGAGCTACGCCCTGCTCACGCACATGGTCGCGGCGCAGGCTGGTCTCGAGGTCGGCGACTTCGTGTGGACCGGCGGCGACTGCCACATCTATGACAACCATGTCGAGCAGGTCCGCGAGCAGGTCTCCCGCGAGCCGTACCCGTCCCCGACCCTGCATCTGCGCCCGAAGCCCTCGATCTTCGACTACACGTTCGACGACGTCGAGGTGCGCGACTACCAGCACCACCCCACGATCAAGGCCCCGATCGCCGTATGAGGTGCACCCGTCGCTCGTCGTGGCAGTTCGACGCCCGAGTCGGGTCCCGTAGGACTGGAGCAGCGTGCGTTTCGGGCTGATCTGGGCGCAGGCCCGGGCGGGGGACGGCGGGCTCGGCGTGATCGGGCGCGACGGCGGCATGCCGTGGCACCTGCCGGAGGACCTCGCGCACTTCCGAGCCCTCACCACGGGCAAGCCGGTGATCATGGGCCGCGCGACCTGGGAGTCGATCCCGCCGCGGTTCCGGCCGCTGCCCGGGCGGACGAACATCGTGCTGACCCGGGGGAGCGGTGCGGCGTTCGAGGGTGCTCACGTCGTCCGGGATCTCGATGCGGCCCTCGCGCTCGCGGGTGACCGCGAGGCGTGGGTCATCGGTGGCGCCCAGCTGTATGTGGCGACCATCGCGCTCGCGGACCGGCTCGAGGTGACCGAGATCGACACGGTCCTGGACGGCGACGCGCGCGCGCCCGGCCTCGACCCGTCCTGGCGGCGGGTCGCGGTCGAGCCCGCGGAGGTCGGATCCACGCCTGTGTGGCACGAGTCCGCGACCGGGCTGCGCTACCGGTTCGTCACCTACGAGCGATGACGGCCGGGGGCGGGACGCCGGAGCGGTTCCCGGACCCGGACCCGGACGCGTCCGCGCCCGGGTCCGCCGCCCGGCCCGACGACGACCTCGTGTCGCTGTCCGCGACCGACCTGGTCGAGGCCTACCGGTCCGGCACCCTGTCGCCGGTCGAGGTCACCGCGGCGGTGCTCACGCGGATCGACGCCCTGCAGCCAGTGCTCAACTGCTTCTACCGGCTCGACGCTCCCGGCGCCCGCGCGGCCGCGCGTGCCAGCGAGGCCCGGTGGCGTGCGGGGGAGCCGGCCGGCCCGATCGACGGCGTGCCGTTCACGGTGAAGGAGAACATCGCCGTCGCCGGCCTGCCGCGGCCGTCGGGCAGCGCGGCCTTCGCGGACGCACCGCCCGAGCCGTGCGACGGCCCGGCGACCGCGCGCAGCCGCGAGGCCGGCGGGGTGCTGCTCGGCACGACGGTCATGCCGGACCTCGGGATGCTCTCCTCGGGGGTCTCGAGCCTGCACGGCCTGACCCGCAGCCCGTGGAACCCCGCGTGGAGCGTCGGTGGCTCCAGCGCGGGGGCGGGCGCTGCGGCCGCCGCGCGCCTCGGACCCCTGCACGTGGGGTCCGACATCGGGGGCTCCCTGCGGTTGCCCGCCGCGTGGGGCGCCCTGGTCACGCTCAAGGCGAGTCACGGCCGTGTCCCGGTGGACCCGCCCTACATGGGCCGCGTCGCCGGCCCGATCGCCCGCACCACCGACGACGTCGCGCTGCACCTGAGCGTGCTGGCCCGCCCCGACGCCCGCGACTACACCGCGCTCGGCCCCGGGTACCCGGTCGACTGGACCGACCTCGGCTACCCCGCGGGCGGACCCGCGGGGCTGCGCGTCGGGTTCCATCTGACCGCCGGCGCCGGCGCGGCGACCGACCCGGAGGTCGCGGGCGCGGTGCGGGCCGCGGCCGGGCTGTTCGCCGGCGCGGGCGCCGACGTCGAGGAGATCGACCCGTTCTGCACCCCGCGCATGCTGGCCGACCTCGACCTGTTCCTGCGCGCGCGCTCCTGGGCGGACGTCGCGGCACTGGGGCCCGAGCGCCGCGCCGCGGTGCACCCGTTCGTCCGGGACTGGGTGCGCGCGGCCGCCGAGCTGTCCGGCGCCGCGGTGATTGCGGCGCTCGCCGGCATCGGGGTCCTGCGCCGGGCCACCGTCGCGGCGACCGCGCGGTTCGACCTCGTGCTCTCGCCGGTCGCCCCGATGGCGACGTTCCCGGCGCACTGGCCGATGCCGTCGAATGACCCCGCGACGTCGCTGGACCACTGTGCGTACACCGCGCCGTACAACTTCTCCGAGCAGCCGGCGTCGTCCGTCAACGCAGGCTTCACCTCCGACGGGCGAGCCATCGGGCTGCAGATCGCGGGCCGGCGCTTCGACGACCTGGGGGTGCTGCGCGCGACGCGCTGGTTCGAGGGCACGCGGCCGAACTCGGCTACGCCGGTCTGGCCGGACTGACGGGCGCGCTCGCCTCGACGTGAGGGTCGTGATCCGTCACTCTGGGAACCAGGCGACGGTCTGGAGGCCGTCTCGTGCGTGCGTAGCGGGGGTGTCATGGACGCATGGGTCGTCCCGGTCGCGACGGCGACTCTCTCAACCGTTGGCGCGTTCGTGAGCGTCTGGTACGGCACCCGGGCTGCTCGGGTCGAGCGCCGCAATTCTGCGGAGGAGTTGGCGATCCGGTTCCGCGAGCCTCTGTTGCAGGCCGTGTTCAACCTCGAGACGCGGGTCTACAACATCGTGAAGCTCGACTTCTTCGGTCGATTCCTTGCCCCCGAGAGCACACCCGGGGAGAAAGAATACGCCGAACTCAATACCCTCTACCTGTTCGCGCAGTACTTCTGCTGGGTGGAGATCATCCGACGTGAGTCACAATTTGTCGACCCGCGCAACATCGAGCGGAACCGCGCAGTGGCGCACACGCTCGAAGCCGTCCGGGACACGCTTGCCGAAAGTGTGCGGATCCCGGATCGCACGTTTCGGCTCTTCCGCGGGGAACAGCGCGCCCTGGGGGAGCTCATGCTCGTTCCGGTCACGGAGACGTCGGGATCGGTCCCCCGCTGGGAGTGTCTCGGCTACGCAGCCTTCGTCGGGTCTCTGGACGAGGCGCACTTCGCGAGGTGGTTCACGCGGCTGCGTGCCGACATCGCCGCACATGTTTCCGATGGTTCCCAACTCCGGCTGTGCTTGGTGCAGGGGTGCCTGATGGACATCGTGGAGGAGCTCGACCCCGAGATGATCCGCATTCCCCAGCAATTCCGGGAGCGCCTGGTCGCAACCGGAGACTCTGGCAAACCCTGACCGACGCCGCTACGCTTTCCGGACAGAGAGTTTGCTCCTTCCCTCCGCAGTGTGCACCTGCCGCACCGAGCGGAGAGCCTTCACGGGGACATGGGGTGGCGTTGTGCCGGATGACCTGGACAATGTTTACAGCCTGATCACGCGGCGCTTGTTGCGAGGCAAGGTAGTGCCTGTCCTGGGCGCCGGGGCAAATCTCTGCGAGCGACCGCTCGATGTTCCGTGGCGGCGTGGTCAGTACCTGCCGAGCGGCCGTGAGTTGGCCCAGGAGCTCGCAAACTACGCCAGCTTCGCAGTACCCGAGGGCTACGACCTGGCGCGGGTCTCGCAGTACGTCTCGGCGATGGAAGGTGAAGCCTCGCTGTACGACGAGCTGCATGACGTTTTCAACGCCGACTACCCACCAACGATCCTCCACCACTTTCTCGCGGCCCTCTCACGTCGCGCCCGCACCGATGCCGCGGGCAAATGCATGCTCATCATCACGACGAACTACGACGACGCGCTCGAACGAGCGTTCGCCGCCATTGACGAGCCGTACGACCTGGTCACGTACATCGCCGAGGGGCGCGATCGCGGGTTGTTCCGACACGTGCCGTACGACGGTGAGCCGACGGTGATCCGGGTACCCAACGAGTATGCCGAGCTCCGTCTCGACCAAAGGTCGGTGATCGCCAAGATCCACGGTGCCGTTGATCGGTTGAGTGGTCACGACAGCTTCGTGATCACCGAGGACCATTACATCGACTACATCACGCGCGCCGACGTCGGTGGCCTCTTCCCGGTCAAGTTGGCGGCCAAGTTGCATGAGAGTCATTTCTTGTTCCTCGGTTACAGCCTGCGGGACTGGAACTTCCGGGTGATGCTCTATCGGCTGTGGGGCGAGCAAGAGGGCATGCACTACAAGCACTGGGCCGTCGAGGCCGCGCCCGATCCCATCGATCGCGCGGCCTGGGAGACGCGCGGTGTCGACATCCTGCAGGCCAGAATCGAGGATTTCGTGGAAGCCGTCAAACAGCGACTCACCGTCGGCACGGTGTCGTCGTGACGAGCGCAACCCTTCCGCCGGCGCGGGCGCCACATCGCCCGCCCGGCGAGGTGCCGGCCTGCCCGTACGTCGGCCTCATGCCATTTGACGAGGCGGACTCGGAGTACTTCTTCGGTCGCGAGCGCGAGCGAGATCTCATCATCGCGAACCTCACGGCCGTGAGGCTGACGTTGTTGTATTCCGCGAGCGGTGTCGGCAAGAGCTCGGTCCTTCGTGCCGGGGTCCTGCCGCTCGCGCACGAGCTCGCTGCCGAGACGTTCGAGGACCTCGGCACGCCTGGTGCGGTGACCGCATACGTAAGCGACTGGAGCGGCGACCCACTGAGGACGGTTGCGTCGGCGGTGCTTGTCGCCGTCGAGACTGCGACCGATGCGGCTTCGCTACCCGATGCGGTCGCCGAGTTCTCGGTCCAATGGTTGCGCGCGACGTTGGAATCGTCCGACATCCTCGCCATCCATCTCATCCTCGACCAGTTCGAGGAGTACTTCCTCTACCACCCCGAGGACGTTGGTGGTGTAGGGCTGATCGGAGAGCTCGGCCAGGTCCTGAGCGCGCGCGACCTCCCGGTGAACGTCCTGTTGTCCATCCGCGAGGACGCGCTCGCGGGCCTGGACCGGTTCAAGGGACGTATCCCTCATCTCTTCGACAACTACCTTCGTCTCGCACCGTTGGACCGAGTCGCCGCCCGAACCGCGATCGAAGGGCCGCTCGCGCACTACAACGATCGCGTTGAGCCGGATGCCCGGGTGCAGGCGGAGCCGGCGCTGATCGACCTGCTGCTCGACCAGGTCCGCCTGGGTTCGGTGATCGTGACTTCCAGCGAGAGCCCGTCGAGTGCCGACCAAGCAGACACGGCATCCGTAACGCCCCAGTATGGGACACCGGACCGTGCGGAAATTGAGACCCCCTACTTGCAGCTCGTCCTTACTCGGCTATGGCACGAGGAGCGCGCGATCGGATCGTCCATCCTTCGTCGGGAGACCTTGGATCGCCTGGGTGGGGCTCAGGCGATCGTGCGAAGTCACCTCGACGAGGTGATGGCCGGGCTCAGCCAGGACCAGCTGGATGTTGCGGCGGGTGTCTTCCACCACCTCGTGACGACGTCAGGGTCGAAGATCGCGTTGACCGCCGACGACCTCGCGGAGTGGTCAGGGGTCGGTCTCCAACCCGTGCGCCAACTGCTGGAGGCCCTCTCGTCCGGCCGCCGTCGCATCCTTCGCCCGGTGCCCCCACCGGTCGGCACCACAGGGCCACCGCGTTACGAGATCTACCACGATGTGATGGGCGCCGCGGTGCTCGACTGGCGGCGGCGCTACGTCGCGCACCTGGAGCGACTCGAGAGCGAGCGCCAGCTGATCGAGGAGCGCGAGGGGGCGCGGGTCGCCGCGGTGCGGACCCGCGCGCGGCTGCACCGGACCCGACTGGTCGTGGCGGGAATGGCTCTGGTTGTCGTCGCGATGGCGTTCCTGACGGTGCTCTCCTACCAGTCGAGTCGCGACGCCGAACAGCGTCGGATGCTCGCCGCGGCCGCCGAACATCTCGATGCTGCGCCCGGGAGGAGCCTCGCCGAGGCGGTGGACGCCTACGGGATCTCGGCCGATGCCGAGGCCCGCCAAGCTGTTCTCACCGCCGCCTCCGCGCCCCGCGGACGGGTGGTGGCCGGTCCGCGACCGGAGGCGGTGGGCATGCTGATCGCCCCGCACGAACACATCGTCACCTTCGACGCGAACGGCGCTGTCACGGTACTTTCCAGCGAAGGCACGATCCTGTCGAAGACTCCGGCGCTCAAACTGAGCGGACGCGTCAGTGCCGGGAGTATCAATGTCGATGCGACCCGACTCGCCGTGGAAACCGATCTTGGCGAGGTCGAGGTCATCGACCTCGTCGGCGGTGACGCCAAGCGAATACGGGGCGTGGGTTCCGCCCCCGTCTTCGCGACGTTCGTCGGGTCGTCCGGTGGTGGCCTGGTCGTGAGCACCTATGACGGCAAAGCGGAAATGTATGACGTAGCTACAGGGAGTCGGCGCTTCGAACTCCCGCACGTGGCCTATGAAGTACTCGCCGTTTCGGGAGGCAGGCGCTTCGTGACGTCGGACGACGACGCGCGGCTTCGTGTCTGGGACGCAGGAACGGGCAAGTTGGTTGAAGAGTCGGGCGAACTGCCCGGGTCGGCTTCCTTCCTGCGCAACTATGGTGATTCGGTGGTCGCGCTCAATGCGGACGACCTGTCGGCGGTCAGCCTCCTCGTGTGGGACTGGAAATCTGGATCGGCACCTCACCAGTATCCCGTTCAGTATCCCGGCGGTGGTAACTTCAACGGGATTCAGGACACGACTCTGGATAACGACCAAGGCACAGTGATGATCAGCGTCGACAAGACGGTGCTCGCTTATAGCCTTTCGGATGGTCGTAGTCTGTGGTCGCTGCCATCGCATGCAGACTGGGTCTACGGCGCCTCGGCAATGCCCAACTCCCGGTGGATTGCGACCGCAGGCGGCGACGGACGCGTCGTCGTGTGGTCGCTCTACACCAGCGGCAGTCCGACGTATCAGCTCCTCGGACACAAGGGGTACGTGGCAAAGGTCGCGTTCATCCGGGATGGAGCGGCAGTCGTGTCTTTGGGGGTCGACGGCACGGTACGGATGTGGGAGCTTCCGAGAGTGAAGCGGCTTGGAGACGCGCACTCGGACTGGGTCCTGCGCCTTGACGCCAGCGGGGACAAACGATGGTTGGTCTCGATGAGTTCCGCCGAGGCCATCGTGATGGGCCGCAACTCGCTCAAGGACGCAGCGACACTGAATAGTTATGACGTGGGCACTGAGCTCGACGCGGTGCTCTTCGATCCCCTCGACCCGCACCGGCTCGTCGTGCTTCCGCGGTACTGGCGCGCCCCGCAGATATGGAGCTGGAAAGCCGATGGCACGACGAAAGCTGGCGTGATGTTCGGGGAGACCCCATCGGTCATAGCCAGTATCGCCATCAGTCCCGATGGCCGGACCGTCGCAGGAGGTGACTGGTCGGGACAGGTTCACCTGTGGGACGCGCACACCGGAAAACTGGAGAAGGATCCGGGGTATGCCTTCGGCGGGTCCGGGATTGAGGACGTCGCGTTCAGCCCGACGGGTCACCACCTCGCGGCTGTTTCCGCCGACGGAGTGCGAATCTGGGATCTGTCCGGCGCCCACGGGCCCATCGACCTCGATACGTCGAAGGTCAGTTGGGCCGTATTCAGTCCGACCGGTGATCGGCTCGCGACAGTAGCCGAGGGCGGCGTCGTGGACCTCTGGGACGCCACCGGTCGACGGCTTGAGCAGATCGCCATGCATGGCGGACGACTCGGTCGTCCAGCGTTCAGTGACGACGGCCGGCTACTCGCGGCTGGCACCGCGGAGGGACTCATCCAGGTCGTGGAGGTAGCGAGCGGTGACACGGTCATGCTCTCGCGCGTCCACGGCGACTCGGTGAACTCCTTGCTGTTCGAGCAGGGAAAGGGCACTGCACTTGTTTCCGCCAGCGACGACTACACGGTTGCTCGGTCCCTCTGCCCGGCTTGCGACCACCCGGACGCGGTCATCCGGGATGCGCAGAAGTGGGTGAGAGACAACCCCGTCAAGCTGGGGGAGGGGTCCGCGCTCTGGTCTCGGCAGAAGGACAGCTGACTCGCTCGAGCCGTCTCGCTTTCGAGTTGACGGGCCTCGCCGCTCACTCAGAAGCGCTCGGGCCCCTCCGACGCGTACGGCCCGCGGGAGTCGACCAGCGCGGTGAGCGCGCCGATCCGGTCGGTCATCACGGCGTCCACGCCCAGGTCGAGGACGAGGGCCAGGTCGGCGTCGTCGTTCGGCGTCCAGCAGCCGACCCGGATCCCGAAGGAGTGCAGCGAGGAGATCATGGCGCGGGACAGCGCGACCCAGGCCGGGTTGTAGTACTGCGGTCGAAGCTCGGCCAGCACCCGCAGGTCCACCGGCGCCAGGCCGACGTCGCCCAAGAAGATCGTCGCCTTCGGCAGCATCCGCCGGATGTCACCGAGCCCCTCGACCTCGCCGCAGAACGCCGTCTGCTCGGCGCCGACCCGCTCCACGAGGCGGGCCGCGGCGGCCCCCGCGGCCGGGTCCTTCTGGTCGATGACCAGCGGGACCTCGGCGCCGATCGACAGCTCGAGCAGCTCGGCGAGCCGCGGCACGCGCCGGCCCGGCTCCCCGAGCGCGGCGATCTCGGGCCAGGACAGGGAACCGACCGGGTGCGGGTCACCCCACAGCCGTTCGAATGTCGCGTCGTGCACCACGACGGGCGTGCCGTCCGCGGCGAGCCGGACGTCCACCTCGACGGCGCGGGTGCCCTGGGCGATGGCGGCCTCGACCGCTTCGACGGTGTTCTCGCGTGCGGTGACCGGGTCGCCCCGGTGCGCGATGGCGAGCGGACGTGCGGTGAGCGGCACGGCGGGACCTCTCGGTCGGGGGCAACTGGTGGGCGTCCACCTCGATGGTCACACCGCCGCGGGCCGCGAACGGAGCTCCCGCGCGGGAGAATGAGGTGTTCACCGGTTGTTCGCCCGGTGGTCGGCGAGTGGCCGTCGACCGGCCGTCCGCCGTCACCGCGGGCTCGGCGCGCCCGGAGCGGCCGCCGACCGGCGTAGGTTAGGGCACCATGCCGTCCGCGCGAATTCCCAGTACCCCCGCCCGCCCATTCGGGGCGGTGCTGACCGCGATGGTGACCCCGATGACCGCCGCGGGCGACGTCGACCTCGACGCCGCCGTCCGCCTCGCCACCCACCTGGTGAACCACGGGCACGACGGGCTCGTCCTGAACGGGACGACGGGCGAGTCACCCACCACGCACGCCCCCGAGAAGGCCGACCTGATCGCCGCCGTCGTCGGCGCGTTGGGGGACCGGACATGGGTTGTCGCCGGCGCCGGGTCGAACGACACCGTGCACGCCGTGCGGATGGCCGAGCAGGCCGCCGAGGCCGGCGCGCACGGGCTGCTCGTGGTGAGCCCGTACTACTCCAAGCCCTCCCAGGAGGGCCTCTACCGGCACGTGGTCGCGGTCGCCGACGCCACGGACCTGCCGGTCATGCTCTACGACGTGCCCGGTCGGACGGCGATCCGCTTCGCGCCCGAGACCCTCGACCGGCTCGCCGGGCACGAGAAGGTCGTCGCGGTCAAGGACGCGACCGGCGACGTCTTCGGCGCGCTGGCGACGATGACCCGCACCGACCTCGCCTTCTACTCCGGCGACGACGCGCTGAACCTCGCGTTCCTCGCGCACGGCGCGGCTGGGATGGTGAGCATGGCCGGGCACCTGGTGGGTGACGAGCTGGCCGCCGTCGTGCGCGCCGTGGATGCCGGGGACCTCGCCAAGGCGCGGGCCACGTTCGTCTCGATCCTGCCCGCGATCGACCTCATCTGCGGGTCCGGGAACGGCGCCGTCCGGTCCAAGGTCGCCCTCGAGCTGCTCGGGATCATCCCCGACCGCACCCTGCGCCTGCCGCAGGTGGCCGCCGACGACGCCGAGGTCGAGGTGGTCCGCGCCGCGATGATCGCCGCCGGCCTGCTCGGCGCGCGCTGACCTCGGTGTTCCACCCGCACCCCGAGCTGGGTCCGCCGCCCGCGCTCGCGGACGGTGCGCTGCGCATCGTCGCGCTCGGCGGTCTCGGCGAGATCGGGCGCAACATGACGGTGCTCGAGTTCGGCGGCCGGCTGCTGGTCATCGACTGCGGCGTGCTCTTCCCCGAGGACAACCAGCCGGGCGTCGACCTGATCCTGCCCGACTTCGACTACCTCGCCCACCGCCTGGACGACATCGAGGCGATCGTGCTCACGCACGGGCACGAGGACCACATCGGGGCGGTGCCGTACCTGCTGCGGCTGCGCGCGGACATCCCGCTGGTCGGCTCCCAGCTCACGCTCGCGTTCGTCGAGGCCAAGCTCAAGGAGCACCGCATCACGCCCCTGAGCATGCTGGTCACGGAGGGCGAGACCGAGCGGCTCGGGCCGTTCGAGTGTGAGTTCGTCGCGGTCAACCACTCGATCCCGGACGCGCTCGCGGTCGCCGTACGCACGCCGGCGGGCGTGATCCTGCACACCGGCGACTTCAAGATGGACCAGCTCCCGCTCGACGGGCGCCTCACCGACCTGCGCGCGTTCGCGCGGCTCGGCGAGGCAGGTGTCGACCTGTTCCTGGTCGACTCCACCAACGCGGAGGTGCCCGGCTTCGTGACCGCGGAGCGGGAGATCGGGCCGGTGCTCTCCTCGGTCTTCGCGGGCACCCAGCAGCGGATCATCGTCGCGTCGTTCTCCTCGCACGTGCACCGCGTGCAGCAGGTGTTCGACGCCGCCGCCGCGCACGGGCGCCGGGTCGCGCTGGTCGGCCGCTCGATGATCCGCAACATGACCATCGCGGCGGACCTCGGCTACCTCACGATCCCGCCCGGCGTGCTGATCGACGTCAAGAAGGTCGACACCCTGCCCGACGACGAGATCGTGCTCATGTGCACCGGCTCGCAGGGTGAGCCGATGGCGGCGCTGTCCCGGATCGCGAACAAGGACCACCACCGGATCCAGGTCGGTCCGGGCGACACCGTGATCCTCGCGTCGTCGCTGATCCCCGGCAACGAGTACGCGGTGTACCGCGTGATCAACGGACTCACCGGGCTGGGCGCGAAGGTCGTGCACGGCGGCAACGCCAAGGTGCACGTGTCCGGGCACGCGTCGGCCGGCGAGCTGCTCTACTGCTACAACATCGTGCGCCCGCGCAACGTGATGCCCGTGCACGGCGAGGTGCGTCACCTGGTGGCGAACGCGGCGCTGGCGGTGCTCACCGGGGTCCCGGCGCAGAACGTGGTGGTCGCCGAGGACGGGCTCGTCGTCGACCTGGCGGACGGGGTGGCGCGGGTCGTGGGCGCCGTGCCGTGCGGGTACGTGTACGTCGACGGGTCGAGCGTCGGGGGAGTGACGGAGGCGGAGCTCAAGGACCGCCGGATCCTCGGCGAGGAGGGGTTCATCTCGATCTTCGCGGTCGTCGACTCCGGCAACGGCAAGGTGCTCGCGGGCCCGCACATCCAGGCGCGCGGTTTCGCCGAGGACGACGCGGTCTTCGAGGACATCCTCCCGCAGGTCACCGAGGCGATCGAGGAGGCCACGGCGGAGGGCGCCGTCGACGCCTACCAGCTCCAGCAGGTCGTGCGCCGCGTCGTCGGCCGCTGGGTCTCCTCCCGCCTCAAGCGCCGCCCCCTGATCATCCCCGTCATCGTGGCCGCCTGACC
>NZ_DATCNW010000169.1:0-6691 GCF_036565025.1 Pengzhenrongella sp. | reverse complement strand
CCTATAGGACGTCAACGCTCGGACGTTACGAAGAAATCACGAAGCGTCACCAAGACAGCGTCACCAAGACAGCGTCGCCAAGACATTTCAGTAGAGACCCCCTGTTCTTATCGTCACAACGACGTGACGCCAACCTCGACGTGGAGGCTCCCCCGTGTTTCAACAGATCACTGATCCGATTGCCGGATCGCTCATCCTTTCGGCGATCTTCGCCGCGCTGCCCCTGATCCTGCTCTTCGTGCTGCTCGGCGTCTTCCGGGTGAAGGCCTACCGGGCCGCCCTCATCAGCCTCGTCGTGTCGATCGCGCTGGCGATCGTGGGCTGGCAGATGCCGGTCGGCCAGACGCTCAGCGCAACCGCGGAGGGCGCGTTCTACGGGCTGTTCCCGATCCTGTGGATCCTGGTGAACGCCCTGTGGATCTACAAGCTCACCGTCGCCACCCCCTGGTTCGAGGTGCTCGGCCGGACCATCCGCTCGGTCACCAACGACCTGCGGATCCTGTCGATCCTGATCGCGTTCTGCTTCGGCGCCCTGCTGGAGTCGCTGGCCGGGTTCGGCGCGCCCGTGGCCATCTCCGCCGCCATGTTGATCGCGGCCGGGATGAAGCCGCTCAAGTCCGCGGTCGTCTCCCTGCTCGCCAACACCGCGCCGGTGGCGTTCGGCGCGATGGCCGCCCCCGTCATCGCCCTGAACGGCGTCACCGGCCTGCCGATCGGCGACCTCTCCGCGATGGCGGGCCGGCAGACTCCGTTCATCGCACTGCTGGTCCCGCTGCTGCTCGTCTTCATCGTCGACGGCAGGCGCGGCCTGAAGCAGACCTGGCCGGTCGCCCTGGTGGCCGGGCTGGTCTTCGCCGGCGCGCAGTTCGTCACCTCCAACTTCTTCGCCGTCGAGCTGACCGACGTCGTGGCCGCCGTGTCCACCGTGATCGCGGTGCTGGTCATGCTGCGCGTGTGGCAGCCGTCGCAGACCATCGGGATGTCCGGGGACGCGCACGTCGAGGCGCCGGTCGCCGGCCGCGCGAACCACCCGGCGTACTCCTCCCGGTCCGGCGCCTCCATCACGTCCGCGGTGTCGAGCCTCGCGACGTCCGGCCCCCGCGACGGTCACGCGGACATCGCGACCACGAGCACCCCGCGGCCCGCCCCGCGCCAGGTCCTCACGGCGGTCGCGCCGTACCTGATCATCATGGCGATCTTCTCCGTCGCCCAGCTCCCGGCCATCAAGGCCTGGCTGACGACGGCGGGCAGCGTCACCTTCCAGTGGCCGGGCCTGGACGTGACCGACGCGTCCGGCAAGCCGGTGGCCGCCCAGCTGTTCAAGCTGGACCACCTCAAGGCGACCGGCACGCTGCTCGCGCTCTCCGGCCTCGCCACCATGGCCCTGTACGGCGTCGGCCCGCGCAAGGCGCTGCGGATCTACCGGGAAACCCTGGTGCAGCTGCGCTGGACGATCGTCACGGTCACCGCGGTGCTCGCCCTGTCCTTCGTGATGAACATCTCCGGCCAGACCAGCACGCTGGGGTTCGCCCTCGCCTCGGCCGGCGGCTTCTTCGCGATCCTCTCCCCGTTGATCGGCTGGATCGGCGTCGCGCTGACCGGCTCGGACACCTCGTCCAACTCGCTGTTCGGCCAGCTCCAGGTCGCGGCCGCCCAGCAGACGGGCCTCTCCCCGGTGCTGATGGCGGCGGCCAACTCCTCGGCGGGCGTGCTCGGCAAGATGGTCTCGCTGCAGAACCTGGCGGTCGCGTCCGCCGCCGTCGGGCTCGAGGGCTCCGAACCGGTCCTGCTGCGCAAGCTGATCGGGTGGAGCCTGGGCCTGCTCGTGCTCGTCACCGTCCTGATCTTCCTGCAGTCGACCCCGGTCCTCGGATGGATGGTGCCCTGATCTCCGCCGGCGACCGCGTGCTCGACGCGCTCCGGGCCGCGGTCGCGGATCCCACCCGGGTCAAGACCCGGGCGCTGGACCTGCACGCCAACGCCCACGACGCCTCGCACTTCCTGCTGGTCCCCCGCGCGGTGGTGGTGGCTGCCGGCGCCGACGAGGTGGGACGGCTGCTGCGGGCCAGCGCCGCCCAGGGCGTGCCGCTGACCTTCCGGTCCGGCGGCACGAGCCTGAGCGGCCAGGCGGTCACCGACGGCGTGCTGGTCGACGTTCGGCGCCACTTCAAGAACATCGAGGTGCTCGACGACGGCGCCAGGGTGCGCGTCCAGCCGGGTGTCACCGTGCGCGCCCTGAACGCGCGGCTGGCGCGGTACGGCCGCAAGTTCGGTCCGGACCCGGCGAGCGAGTCCGCGTGCACGATCGGCGGGGTGGTCGCCAACAACTCCTCGGGGATGGCCTGCGGGACGTCGGACAACGCGTACCGGACTCTCGAGTCGCTCACCGTGGTGCTGCCCAGCGGCACCGTGGTCGACACCGGAGCGAGCGGCGCGGACGAGCGCCTGCGGGCACTCGAACCGGACCTGCACGACGGTCTGGTCCGGCTCTCGGCGCGGGTCCGGAACAACCCCGCGTCGGTGGCCACGATCCGGCACCAGTTCTCGATGAAGAACACCATGGGCTACGGCGTGAACGCGCTGCTCGACTTCGACCGGCCGGTGGACATGCTGACGCATCTGATCGTGGGCAGCGAGGGGACGCTCGGCTTCATCGCCGACGCCGTCTTCCGGACGATCCCGCGGCTGACCCACACGACCACCGGCCTGCTGGTGTTCGACGACCTGGCCCGCGCCAACGCGGCGCTGCCCGCCCTGGTCGAGACCGGGGCGGCGACCCTGGAGCTGATGGACGCGCTGTCCCTGAAGGTGGGGCAGTCCCTTGCGGGCACGCCCGCCGTCGTCGGGAACCTCGCTGTGCGGGATCACGCCGCGCTGCTGGTGGAGTACCACGCGGACTCGGCCGAACGGCTCGCCGAGCTGGAGCGCGGCGGCCTCGGGCTCCTGCGCCGCTTGGGGCTCAGCACCCCGGCCGAGTTCAGCAGCGATCCGGCAACCCGCGCGAGCCTGTGGCACCTGCGCAAGGGGCTCTTCGCCGCCGTCGCCGGCGCCCGCCCGCAGGGCACCACCGCGCTGCTCGAGGACGTCGTCGTGCCGGTGCCGGCGCTCGGGCGCACGTGCATCGAGCTGATCAGGCTGTTCGACACGTACGGCTACCGCAACAGCGTGATCTTCGGCCACGCCAAGGACGGCAACATCCACTTCATGCTCACCGACGGCTTCGTCGGCAAGGCCGAGCTGGATCGCTACCGCGCGTTCACCGAGGACATGGTCGACGTCGTCCTGGGCGAGGGCGGTTCCCTCAAGGCCGAGCACGGCACCGGGCGCGTGATGGCCCCGTACGTGCGCCGGCAGTACGGCGACGAGCTGTACGACGTGATGCGCCAGGTGAAGGTGCTCTTCGACCCCGCGGGCATGCTCAATCCCGGCGTGCTGATGAACGACGACCCGGCCGCGCACCTGCAGCACATCAAGACCACGCCGCCGGTGGCCGACGAGGTGGACCGGTGCGTGTCGTGCGGCTACTGCGAACCGGTGTGCCCGAGCCGGGACGTCACGCTGACCCCGCGGCAGCGGATCGTCACCCTGCGCGCCGCCGAGCAGGCGAGGCTCGCGGGCGACGGCGCGCTCGCCGCCGAGCTCGAGCGCGACTACGACTACGACGCCGTCCAGACGTGCGCCGTAGACGGCATGTGCCAGACCGCGTGCCCCGTGGGCATCAACACCGGAACCCTGGTCAAGCGCCTGCGGAGCAACCAGACGGGCGCGATCGAGAACGGCCTGTGGAACGCCGCGGCGAAGAGCTGGGGACCGGTGACCCGGATCGCGGGAGCAACCCTGAGCGTGGCCCGCACGATCCCGGCGCCGGTGCTGCTGGCCCCGAACACGCTGGCCCGCGCGGCGCTCGGCACGGACACCGTGCCGCTGTACTCCGCGGAGCTGCCGGGCGGCGGCTCGCCACGCAAGCGACCGGTGCCCGACGGCGAGCCGGCGGCCGTCTACTTCCCCGCCTGTGTCCAGACGATGTTCGGGCCGGCGGCGCAGTCCTCGCCCGGGGTGCAGCTCAGCTTCGAGCAGCTGTGCGCGCGCGCCGGCATCACGCTGCTGGTGCCGCCCGGGATCGACGGGCTGTGCTGCGGGACGCCGTGGTCCTCCAAGGGGCTCGCCGCCGGTCACGCCACCATGGCGCGCAAGACCCTCGCGGCGCTGCGCACGGCCACCCGCGACGGCGCGCTGCCGATCATCTGCGACGCGTCGAGCTGCACGGAGGGGCTGCGGCAGATCATCGATGCCGACGCGTCCGCGACGCCGCTGCGGGTGCTCGACGCCGTCGAGTTCGCCGCCACGCGCATCCTGCCGCGCCTCGGCGAGTACCGGAAGATCGACTCGCTCGCCCTGCACCCGACGTGCTCGTCCACCCGGCTGGGGCTGAACGGCTCGCTGGACACGGTCGCGCGCGCCGTCGCCGAGCGCGTCGAGGTGCCGGCCGGGTGGGGCTGCTGCGGGTTCGCCGGGGACCGCGGGATGCTGCACCCCGAGCTGACCGGGTCCGCGACGCGGGTGCAGGCGGCCGAGGTCGTCGCGATGGACGCCACCGCGCACGCGTCGTGCAACCGGACCTGCGAGCTCGGGATGACCCGGGCCACCGGGGCGGACTACCACCATGTGCTCGAGCTGCTCGAGGAACTGACCCGGCCTTGATCTTTGATTTGCTGGCGAGGTCGAGTGTTGGTTCATTCGAACACGCACGACTGCATTGTCAAGGGACCTACGACCCACTCATTGTTGGCTGACGCGTCTGCGTATTCGCCGAATCCCAGTGGGCGGTCCCTTGCGCGTCGTGCGGCGAGCATCGGTCTATTTTGTTCGCGTGACAATTCGACGGAACACAATTCCTGCCCGGCCGCACGGCCAGTGGGCGGTCGACGGCACGGCGCCCCTGAATCACAACGAGGTCGTGAAAGCCGCCGACAACGGCCTGAACGTCCGTGAGCGCATCGAGAAGATCTACGCGATCGAGGGCTTCGACTCGATCGCGGCCGACGACCTGCACGGCCGGTTCCGTTGGTGGGGGCTGTACACCCAGCGCCGGCCCGGGATCGACGGCGGCCGGACCGCGACCCTCGAGCCGCACGAGCTCGAAGACAGCTGTTTCATGCTGCGGGTCCGCGTCGACGGCGGCGCGCTGAGCACGCAGCAGCTGCGGGTCATCGGCGAGATCTCCGTCGAGTTCGGTCGCGGCACGGCCGACATCACCGACCGGCACAACATCCAGGTGCACTGGGTGCAGGTCGAGGACGTCCCGGAGATCTTCCGCCGCCTGGACGCCGTCGGCCTGAGCACGGTCGAGACCGCGGGGGACGTGCCGCGCGTCATCCTGGGCAGCCCCGTCGCGGGCATCGCCAAGGACGAGATCGTCGACCCCACCTGGGCCATCGGGGAGATCGTCCGGCGCTACATCGGCGACCCGGAGCTCGCGAACCTGCCGCGCAAGTACAAGACGGCGATCACCGGGCACCCGAGCCACGACGTCGTGCACGAGATCAACGACGTCGCGTTCGTCGCGATGGTGCACCCCGAGCTCGGCGTCGGGTTCGACCTGTGGGTCGGCGGCGCGCTGAGCGTCGCCCCGCGCCTGGGCGAGCGCCTGGGGGCGTTCGTGACCGAGGCACAGGTCCCGGACGTGTGGGTCGCGGTGACGTCGCTGTTCCGCGACTACGGGTACCGCCGGCTGCGGAACAAGGCCCGGATGAAGTTCCTGCTCGCGGACTGGGGCCCGGCCAAGCTGCGCCAGGTCCTGCAGGACGAGTTCCTCGGCTACCAGCTGCCCGACGGACCGCCCGCCCCGCAGCCCACCAGGTCCGGGGACCACGTCGGGGTGCACGAGCAGAAGGACGGCCGTTTCTACATCGGCGCCGCCCCGTTCGTCGGGCGCGTGTCCGGTCCCGCGCTGATCGCCGTCGCGGACCTCGCGGAGTCCGCCGGTTCGCACCGGGTCCGGCTCACGCCGTACCAGAAGCTGCTGGTGCTGGACGTCCCGGCTGAGCACGTGGCCGCCGTCGTCGTCGGGCTGCGGGAGAACGGGCTGGAGGCCGAGCCCGGCCCGTTCCGCCGGTCCACGCTCGCGTGCACGGGCCTGGAGTTCTGCAAGTTCGCGATCGTCGAGACCAAGACGACGGCCGTGGCGACCATCGGGGCCCTCGAGGAGCGCCTCGGCGACCTCGGGCACCTGCAACCGATCAGCCTGCACATCAGCGGCTGCCCGAGCTCGTGCGCGCGGATCCAGACCGCCGACATCGGCCTCAAGGGCCAGCTCGTGATGGACGACGACGGCGAGCAGGTCCCCGGCTACCAGGTCCACCTCGGCGGCGGACTCTCGTCCGTCGACCGAGCCGAGGCCGGCCTGGGCCGGACCGTCCGCGGCCTGAAGGTCACCGCCGACGGCATCGCGGAGTACGTCGAACGCGTCGTGCGCCGCTACGTCCAGGACCGCGCCACCACCCACGCCACCCCGGCCACCGACGCCACCCCCGGAACCGACGCCACCCCCGAGGGAGCCGACGCCACCCCCGAGACCTTCGCCACCTGGGCCCACCGCGCCCCTGAGTCCTCCCTGCGCTGATCCCCAAAATACCCGTAACGTCCGAGCGTTGACGTCCTATAGGACGTCAACGCTCGGACGTTACGGGTT
>NZ_DATCNW010000168.1:0-4839 GCF_036565025.1 Pengzhenrongella sp. | reverse complement strand
GCCGACCAGCGGCAACTCGAGCCCGAGGTCGAGGAGCATGCGCCGGATCTCGACCGGAAAGGTGGAAAAGGCGTGAAAGGAGAAGACGACGTCGGGCGGCGACGTGCTCAAGACGTCGAGCACTCCGTGGTAGGACGACAGCTGCCACCGGAGCCGCGCGACGCGCTCGTCGTTGTCGGCGGGGCCGGCGATCTCGGGTCGGACGACGTCCCAGCCAGCGGCCCGCAGCCCGGTGCGGATCGCCGTCGAGGCTGTGATCCCATACCCGATCGCGTCGCTGGACGGTTCGGCGCCGGTGGGCTCCGGCCGCTCTGCCGGGACGGTGTATCCGTCGAGGTAGAGGACCCGCCGCACGCTCGCCGGCACGCCTGGCACGCTCACGCTCGGTCCGCGGGCTGCAGCTTGTAGCCGAGGACGGCGTAGTCCTGGGGTCCGTACAGCGTGAGCGCCACCAACTGCTCGACCTGCTGACCGGCGCCGGAGCCGGCGGGCTCGAAGGGGGATCGGTTGGGGTGCAGGGGCCGCACCTCGACCTCGCCGAAGCCGGACGCGGACACGAGGTACTCGGTCAAGGCTGGCGGCAGCGGTGAGCGGTGTGTCGGGTCGTTGTAGAAGTCGCAGGCCGCCATGCGCAGGTTGCTCGGGTTGGGTGTCTCGAGCAGCACGCAGCCCCCGGGACGCAGGGCGTGGCGGGCCGCGGCCAGCAGCGCGAGCAGCTTTTCCACATCGAGGTGCTCGATGAGGTGGAACGCGGTCACCAAATCTACCGTGTCCGGCTGCAGGCCCTGCAGGTGCGCAACGGCGTCGCCGTGGACCAGGTCGAGACCACGCGCCCGGCCCGCCTCGACGAAGACGGGGTTGGCGTCGACGCCCGAGGCGGGCACGCCGGCGTCGCGCAGCAGCGCCAGCCACTCCCCCCGCCCGGAGCCCACGTCCACGACCCCGGCGCCCGCCGCGCCGGCTCGCGCAGCCGCGCCGATGAGCCGGCGCACGTCGGGTAGGTAGTCCGCGAGCTTCGCGGTGACCTCGACCGTCGGCCCCCGGAAGCGGTCGGTGAAGTCGGCGTAGAGGGTGGCGAAGCGCGGCCCGCTGCCGTCGATCTGAACGCGCAGCTCCGTCTCGAGCCCCGCCACCCGCTGCGAGGTCTCGGCCAGCTCACGGGCGAGATCGCGCACCTGCGCCTCGAGCGCCTCCATCCGCTCGGGCGACGTCTGTCCGCGCGGGTCGGTGCCTGCCGAGGTCATCCGGCCGGCACGGTTCCCGCGGCGCCGGTGTCCGGGTCCATCTTCTCCGCCTCGGCCTCACCGGGCCTGGGGATGGTCCGCAGGACACGGGCGGGGTTGCCGGCGACCACGGTGTAGGGCTCGACGTCGCTCAGCACCAGCGAGCCCACACCGACCACTGCGTGTGCACCGATGCGGCAGGGCGCGACGACGATGGCATTGCTGGACACCCACACACCCTCCTCAATGACGACGTCGCGTCCCGACTTCGGCACGGCGACCTGGCGCTGCGCACCGAACGTGGTCCAGTCGTGCGTGCCGGTGAGCACAGAGACGTTGTGGCCGAAGAAGGCGTACTCGCCAACGGTGATCTCCCCGGACGAGAGGTTGAACAGCGCGTTGTTGACCACCGCGGTTGGGGAGATGTGCAGGCGCGAAGGGTCGCCGTACACGAGCGGGCGGAACAGCGCCGGGTCCTCGGTCTCCCTCGCTCCCGACGGCCGCCCGACTGCCGAGGGCCCGCGCCGAAGCGCCGCCCCCAGCCCCCCGGCGCGTTGCACCACCCGCTCACGCAATGACACCCGCGTCCCCTTCCACCGCTGTCGAGGGCTTCACCCTGCTCGGTTTGGCTGCTGCTGTCCACGAGTCGCCGCCTCGGTGGGCGGCCAGGGCCCGGGCGTAGACCTCGGCGTGTACGGCGGCAATGGCGCCCCAGCTCTGGCCCGCCGCCAGCACCCGACCCGCCGCCGTGAGCCGATGAGCAAGGGCACGATCGCTGAGCACCCGCCCCAGCGCGTCGGCCAGCGCCGCAGTGTCACGCGGGGGCACCCGGAGCACGCCGTCGGCCTCGCTCGGCCCGCGCGCCTCGCCGGGGGGTGCGGTGGCGACGACCGGTACCCCGGCCGCGAGCGCGGCAAGCAGCGAACCGGACTTGCGGGTCACGCCGGCGTTGAACGGGAACGCCGCGGCGTCGGCGGCGTGGAGCAGCCGGGAGACCTCGGCGCCGGGCAGGTAGCCGGTGAAGTGCACCTGATCCTGCACGCCGCACGCCGCCGCGACCTCCTCGAGCTCCCGGCGCAGCTGGTGCGCGGCGGCGCTGGGCACGGAGTGGCTCTCCGCTCCGCCGATCAGCAGCAGCTGGACCTCCGGCCGCTGCGCTCGTAGGGCGGCCACCGCGGCGATGAGGCGATCGAGCGCCTTCTCCGGGTGCAGGAAGCCGAAGAACACAACCAGCGGGGCGTCGGGCGCCGCGCCGAGCTCGCGCCGCACGTCGGCCCGGGCCTGGGCCTGATCGCCCGTCGCGAGCTCGACGTTGAGGCCGATCGGCACCTCGAGCGTGGCCGGCGCATTGCGGGGGAAGCGGGCCCGCAGCACGTCCAGATGCTCCGGCGACGGGACCAGCAGGCAAGCGGCCCGGGGCGCCAGCAGCATCGTCTCGCGGTCGGCGTACCCGCGCCGTTCGGCCGCCGACCACAGCGCGGAACGCACCCGGCGGCTGTGGCCGCGCCCGGACCACACGCCGTACTCGTGCAACGTCACAATAAGGGGAATGCGCCCCGGCAGGAACAGGGGAAGCAGGCCGATCGCGCGCGAGGAACCGAAGACCGACGGCGAGAACTGCACATGCACCACGTCGAGGCTTAGGCGGCGCAGTGCCCCGGCGGCCGCCGCGACTCCCCCGACATCCCATCGCTCAGTGACTCCGACGGCACCCTCCCCGGCGGCCCGTGCCCACTCGTAAGTCGTCACGACGAGCGGTTCGAGGCCGGTGCGGCGCAGGTGGACTGCGAGCTGGCGCGTGTAATCGGCCACCCCGTCCCGCGTCGGGTCCAGGTAGCCGCACACCAGCCCGACCCGCGTCCCGCTCATGAAGGGTTAGGCCCAATACCGTTCAGTTGGACTTACGTCGAGGACGAAGGTGTCACCTCGCCGGGTGCGGTGGCCGCGCTGGCAGGCCGGCCGGCGACGCCGGGTGTCGAGCGCTCCAAGAAGCGAAGCAGCTCGACCGGGAACGGCAACACGAGCGTCGAGTTCTTTTCAGCCGCGACCTCCACGACGGTTTGGAGTAGCCGCAGTTGCATGGCGGCGGGTGTCGCGGCCATCTTCGCGGCCGCGGCGGCCAGCTTGTCCGAGGCCTGCAGCTCCCCGTCAGCGGTGATGACGCGGGCCCGCCGCTCCCGCTCGGCCTCCGCTTGCCGTGACATCGACCGCTTCATCGACTCGGGCAATGCCACATCCTTGATCTCCACCCGATCGATGTGCAGGCCCCAGCCCAGGGCCGGGCTGTCGATCATCACTTCCAGACCCTGGTTCAGACGCTCCCGGTTGGTCAGCAGGTCGTCCAGATCGCTCTGCCCGATCATCGAACGCAGTGACGTCTGCGCCACCTGCGCCACCGCGGACTGGTAGTCCTGCACGTCCACAACCACGCACACCGGATCGATGACCCTGAAATAGACGACCGCATCCACCCGGACCGTCACGTTGTCGCGGGTGATGCCGTCCTGCGCCGGCACCGGCATCGTCACGATCTGCATGTTGACCTTCTGCAGACGGTCCGCGAACGGCACGATGAAGGCGAGCCCAGGCCCGCGGGTCTCGGGCCGTACCCGTCCGAACCGGAAGACGACACCTCGCTCGAACTGCTTGACAACATGGCCGCTCACCCCCAGCCACACCACACCCAGCGCGATAGCCGCGAGCAGAACATAGACAATGATCATTTCGCCCTCGTATCCGGCCGCGCCGCCCACCTGACTCTTTCGACGACCACCGGCCTCACCTCAAAGGTAGCCCCGCGGGGGTTCGCGTTGAACCTTGCCGACCGGGCACAGGTCCAGATCAGGCCGCTGCGGCGACGGCCTCCCCCCTCGCTCGGCAGTGCGGCGCAGACGATGTCGGCGACATCGCCGACCAGGCGAATCGGCGCTGTTGCGTTGATCGATTGACCCGCGCGGAGGAGGTTGCGTTGCGTCCGCCGGTGGCTGGATTTCAGAGGCACTGCGCGAGGTCGGCGAACGCTGCTGGCAGGCGATCATGGGGTGCGGAGTCGGTCGCGAGTTCGTAGTGGCCGCGCCGTAGGTTCTGCACGAACGCGTGGCCGGCGGCGACCGTGCGCGCGGAGCGGATCGTCTTGAGTCCGCGCATCGGGCGAAGCCGTGCTTTGAGCCGACCGTGATCAGCTTCCACGACGTTGTTGGCGTACTGCTCCAGAACGTGCCGCGCGCCAGGAAGCAGGTCATCGAGCACGCGCGGGTAGACCGGTGCCCGGTCGGTGGTGACCTCCACGGGCGCGGGCCCGCGGGTCAGCGCGCGGGTGAAGAACGCTCGAGCGGCCGCGCGATCGCGGCGTTCGGAGACCAGGACGTCGATGGCCTGGCCGTGCTGATCGATCGCGCGGTAGAGGTAGGTCCAGCGGCCGGCGACCTTGACGTAGGTCTCATCGACGAACCACCTGTCGCCCGTCGCGTGGCGCGCCGGTCGGGCAGCATCGATGAACTCCGGCGTGAAGGTCTGGACCCAGCGATAGACCGTCACGTGATCGACCTCGATCCCACGCTCGGCCAGCAGCTCCTCGACGTCGCGAGAGGACAGCCCGTAGCGCAGGTACCAGCGC
>NZ_DATCNW010000167.1:0-21126 GCF_036565025.1 Pengzhenrongella sp. | reverse complement strand
GGTCCGGGGCGACGCCCGGACCCGCCGTAGCAGCATGGAGGTTCGATGTCGGATCCAACCGCACCGCAGGACCCCTACGCGGCTGGGCGCGAGCCCGAGCCGCCGAGCTCGGCCGACCCCCCGCCGCCCCCGCCCTACGGGGCAGAGCCGCCGGCTGCCGGTGAGCAGCCCCCGGCCTACGGCACGCCGCCACCGCCGCCGGCCTACGGCGCCCCGCAGCCGCCGGCCTACGGCGCACCGCCGCCGCCCGCGTACGGCGGCCAGCCGCCCGCGTACGGCGCACCGCCGCCGCCGCCCGCATACGACGCCCAGCCGCCCGGGTACGGCGCGCCGCCGCCGGCGCCGGCCCCTGGCGCCTACGGCTACCCGGCGCAGCCCCCGGGCTACGCGTACCCCAAGAACAGCCTCGGCGTCTGGGCGCTCGTGCTCGGGCTCGTCTCGATCGGGTGCGGCTTCTTCGCCGGGATCCCCGCGATCATCGTCGGATCGAAGGCCAAGCGAGCCGCCGCGGAGGGGCTCGCCAACAACGCCGGGATGGGCACAGCGGGCATCGTGCTCGGCTGGATCTCGACGATCGGGAGCCTGCTCGTGCTCGTCCTGATCATCATCGGCGTCGCCAGTGGCGGCTGGAGCAACTTCCACGAGTTCGGCACCATGGGCACCAACTGAGTGCCACGAAGCTGAGCACCGTGCGCACGCGTAGTGACCGGCGCGGCCCGACCCCGATCGCGGGGCCGGGCCGCGCCGTCGTCGTGAAGCAGGCGCGCGACCCGCTCGTGGTCGGGGCGCTCACGCTCGCCGCGACGGCGTACGTCGCCCTCGTCGACCCGAACAGCCCCGGGCACTACCTCACCTGCCCGATGCTGTCGCTGACCGGCCTGTACTGCCCGGCGTGCGGCGGCCTGCGCGCGGTGCACGACCTCGCCCACCTCGACCTGGTCGGTGCCTGGGGCATGAATCCACTGGTCGTGCTGGCCGTGCCCCTGCTCGCGGGGGCGTGGGCCCGGTGGCTTCGCCGGTCCTGGAGCACGCGTAGCCGACCGCCGACGGAGGCATCGAACCGGCGCAGCACCCGGCTCGCCTGGATCGTCCTGGTCGTCGTGGTGTGCTTCGGCGTGCTGCGCAACGTCCCGGCGCTGGCACCCTGGCTCGCCCCCTGAGCCGCCCGGACGCGGATCCGCCGACCCATGGACATGGTCGGGACCTGCACGTGGGCGCAACTACGATGGCGGGAAATCCTCGTCGACCTTCGCGTGGGCGCGGGATGCGTACAGGGGGAGTGAGGTGACGATGACGGTCCTGGATGACATCATCGCCGGAGTCCGCGAGGACCTGGCGATCAGAGAGGCGGCAACCCCGCTGCGCGCGCTCAAGGAGCGCGCCGCACGCGTCCCGGGAGCCAAGGAGTGCCTCAGCGTGCTGCACAACGAGGCGGCCGTCGCGGTGATCGCCGAGGTCAAGCGCTCGAGCCCGAGCCGGGGGGCGCTCGCCCCGATCACCGACCCCGCGTCGCTCGCCCTGGAGTACGAGAAGGGCGGCGCCGCCGTCATCTCGGTGCTCACCGAGCAGCGCCGGTTCGGCGGCTCGCTCGCCGACCTCACGGCCGTGCGTGGCGCGGTGGAGATCCCCATCCTCCGCAAGGACTTCATCGTCACCCCGTACCAGATCTGGGAGGCCCGCGCCTACGGCGCCGACGTCGTCCTGCTGATCGTCGCCGCGCTCGAGCAGACGGTGCTCACCTCGTTCGTCGAGCGGGTGCACTCCCTCGGCATGACGGCGCTGATCGAGGTGCACGACGAGGAGGAGGTCGCGCGCGCGGTCGACGCGGGCGCCCAGCTGATCGGCGTCAACTCCCGCAACCTCAAGACGCTCGAGGTGGACCGCGGGACCTTCGCGCGGGTGGCACCGGTGATCCCGGTCGACATCGTGCGGGTCGCGGAGTCCGGCGTCCGGGGACCCCACGACGTGATGGCCTTCGCCCGGGAGGGCGCCGACGCGGTGCTCGTGGGCGAGGCGCTCGTCACCGACGAGAGCCCGCGCAAGTCGGTGGCCGACCTCGTCGCCGCCGGCGCACACCCGTCGTTGCGCGCCGTGCGCCAGCGACCGAACCGAACGTAAGGAGCAGGACGCGTGGAGCAGGAGAACACAGCGGTGCGCGCATCGCTGGCCATGGGGGCAGGGCCGTACTTCGGTGACTTCGGGGGCCGTTTCGTGCCCGAGGCGCTGATCGCCGCCCTCGACGAGCTGGACGCCGAGTACAACAAGGCCAAGGTGGACCCCGCGTTCACCGAGGAGCTCGCGCGACTGCACCGCACCTACACCGGTCGGCCCAGCATCATCACCGAGGTGCCGCGGTTCGCCGCGCACGCCGGCGGGGCGCGGATCATCCTCAAGCGCGAGGACCTCAACCACACCGGCTCGCACAAGATCAACAACGTGCTCGGCCAGGCCCTGCTGACCAAGCGGCTCGGCAAGACGCGCGTCATCGCGGAGACCGGCGCGGGCCAGCACGGCGTCGCGACGGCCACCGCGGCGGCGATGTTCGACCTCGAGTGCGTCGTGTACATGGGCGAGGAGGACACTCGCCGGCAGGCGCTCAACGTCGCCCGGATGGAGCTGCTCGGTGCGACCGTCGTGCCCGTCACGACCGGGTCGCGCACCCTCAAGGACGCCATCAACGAGGCCCTGCGCGACTGGGTGACGAACGTCGACACGACCAACTACGTGTTCGGCACCGTCGCGGGACCGCACCCGTTCCCGGCGATGGTCCGCGACCTGCAGCGGATCATCGGCGAGGAGGCCCGCGCCCAGGTGCTCGACCTGGTCGGTCGCCTGCCCGACGTCGTCGCGGCGTGCGTCGGCGGCGGGTCGAACGCGATCGGCATCTTCCACGCGTTCCTCGATGACCCGGGCGTGCGCCTGGTCGGCTTCGAGGCGGGCGGCGACGGCGTCGAGACCGGCCGCCACGCGGCGACGATCACCGCCGGCAGCCCGGGCGTGCTGCACGGCGCGTTCTCCTACCTGCTCCAGGACGAGGACGGGCAGACCATCGAGAGCCACTCGATCTCCGCGGGGCTGGACTACCCCGGGGTCGGGCCGGAGCACTCCTACCTCGCGAGCATCCACCGCGCGGAGTACCGGCCGATCACGGACACCCAGGCCATGGAGGCGTTCCGGCTGCTGTGCCGGACCGAGGGCATCATCCCGGCGATCGAGTCGGCGCACGCGCTGGCCGGTGCGCTTGACCTGGGCCGCGAGCTGGGGCCGGACGGCGTCGTGCTGGTGAACCTCTCCGGGCGCGGCGACAAGGACGTGGAGACCGCGGCGGCGTGGTTCGGGCTGCTCGACGCAGACACGAAGGACGGGGCGACCGCGTGAGTCAGACCGAGGACCGCCTGGACGCCCTGCGCGGCGAGGGCCGCGCCGCACTGGTCGGCTACCTGCCGCTCGGCTTCCCGGACCTGGCGGGCTCCATCGCGGCCGCGACCGCGATGGTCGAGGCCGGTGTCGACATCGTCGAGATCGGGCTGCCGTACTCCGACCCGGTGATGGACGGCCCGGTCATCCAGCGCGCCGTCGAGCACGCCCTCGCGGGCGGCTCGCGGGTCCGCGACCTGTTCGGTGCGGTCGAGCAGATCGCGCTGGCCGGCGCCCCCGTGCTCGTGATGACGTACTGGAACCCGGTCATGCACTACGGGGTCGAGAAGTTCGCGCGGGACCTGGCTGCCGCGGGCGGCGCGGGCCTGATCACGCCCGACCTCATCCCCGACGAGGCCGGCGACTGGATCGCCGCCTCCGACGCCCACGTTCTCGATCGGGTCTTCCTGGTGGCCCCCAGCTCGACGCCCGAGCGGCTCGCCTCGACGGCGGCCGCGTCGCGCGGCTTCGTCTACGCGGCCTCCACGATGGGGGTGACCGGCGAGCGCACGACGCTCGGGGCGAGGGCCTCGACGCTGGTCGCCGACACCCGCAAGGCCGGCGCGCAGCGGGTCTGTGTGGGGCTCGGGGTGTCCCGGCCCGAGCAGGCGGCGCAGGTCGCCTCCTACGCGGACGGCGTCATCGTGGGCTCGGCCCTGGTGCGCCCGCTGCTCGAGGCCAAGACCCTCGCCGCCGGGATCGCGGGGCTCACGGCCGTCACGGCCGGACTGGCCGCCGGGGTACGGTCCGCGGACCGTACGATCAAGGCGTGATCTCTCTTACGGCCCTGTCCGCGGTCCTGCCGGCGGCGATCCCCAGCCCGTCGCAGGGCGTCTGGCACCTCGGGATCTTCCCGGTGCGGGCCTATGCGCTGGCGATCCTGAGCGGCATCGCCGTCGCGATGTGGATCTCCCGGCGGCGCTGGGCGGAACGCGGCGGCGACCCGGACACCGTGCTCGAGGTCTGCTTCTGGGCCGTGCCGTTCGGCATCATCGGCGGGCGTCTTTACCACGTGATCAGCTCGCCGGAGGCGTACTTCGGCGCCGGCGGCCATCCGATCCGGGCGCTGTACATCTGGCAGGGCGGCCTGGGCATCTGGGGCGCGATCGCGCTCGGCGCGGTCGGCGCCTGGATCGGGTGCAAGCGCCAGGGCGTGAAGTTCGCGCCGTTCTGCGACGCCCTCGCCCCGGGCCTCCTCGTCGCCCAGGCGATCGGCAGGCTCGGCAACTGGTTCAACCAGGAGCTCTTCGGGGCGCCGACGACGCTGCCGTGGGGCCTGCGCATCGACCCGACGAGCCCCGGCTTCCCCGCGGGATACCCCGCGGACACCCTGTTCCATCCCACGTTCCTGTACGAGCTCCTCTGGAACCTCGCCGCCGCGGCGCTGCTGATCTACCTGGACCGGCGCTACAGGCTCGGGCACGGACGCGCGTTCTGGCTCTACGTCGTGCTGTACACGACGGGTCGGCTCTGGATCGAGCTGCTGCGGATCGACCCGGCCGAGCACATCCTCGGGCTGCGGCTCAACGTCTGGACCTCGATCATCGTCGGGCTCGGGGCGCTGGTAGCGTTCGTGGTGATCGGACGTCGGCACGCAGTGCGTGAAACGACGGTGCTGCTCGAGCCTGCGACCTCGGCGGACGAGCAGGACGCGGAAGACAGGGCCCAGTGAATCCGGGCCGCGCGCGGTCCGTCGCGATGGACGCTCTGTCCACGGTGTGTTTCCGCCATGTATCGTCCACAAGACACGTTCGGGCCGACGGCGTCCCCGTGTACCCCCAGTTCTTTGCAACAGCCCCGGCCGCGAGCCGGGGACGGTGAGGGCGGTCCAGATGTCTACGTCGTCGATGCGCCCGGCTAAGGCCGAAGCGCCCCAACGCCAGGGTTTGTACGACCCTGCGAACGAGCACGACGCCTGCGGCGTTGCCTTCGTCGCCACGCTGCGCGGCACGCCAGGTCGAGACATCGTCGACGCCGGGCTCACCGCGCTGCTGAACCTCGACCACCGCGGTGCCGTGGGCGCCGAGGCGGACAGCGGTGACGGTGCGGGCATCCTGACGCAGATCCCGGACGCGTTCATGCGCGACGTGATCGCCGCCGAGCTGCCGGCCGCGGGTCACTACGCCATCGGCATGGCCTTCCTGCCCACCGACGACGACGAGCGTGCCGTCGCGGAGCGTGCGATCGAGGAGATCGCCGCCGAGGAGAAGCTCGACGTGCTCGCCTGGCGTGACGTGCCGGTCACGGCCGACCTGGTCGGGCCCATGGCACGCAACTCGATGCCGAGGTTCCGGCACCTCGTCGTCGCCGACGCCTCCGGCGAGCTCGCCGGGCTGGACCTGGACCGCCGCGCGTTCCGGCTGCGCAAGCGCGCCGAGCGGGAGGCCGACGTCTACTTCGCGTCGCTGTCCGCGCGGACCCTGGTCTACAAGGGCATGCTCACCACCGCCCAGCTCGAACCGTTCTTCCCCGACCTGTCCGACCCGCGGTACGCGAGCGAGCTCGCGCTGGTGCACTCGCGGTTCTCGACGAACACGTTCCCGTCCTGGCCGCTCGCCCAGCCGTTCCGGATGATCGCCCACAACGGCGAGATCAACACGGTCCGCGGCAACCGCAACTGGATGGCGGCGCGCGAGAGCACGCTCAAGAGCGACAAGCTCGGTGACCTCGCGCCGCTGCTGCCGGTGTGTAGCGAGGGTTCGAGCGACTCGGCGAGCTTCGACGAGGTGCTCGAGCTGCTGCACCTGGCCGGTCGCTCGTTGCCGCACGCCGTGCTGATGATGATCCCCGAGGCGTGGGAGAACCACGCCGACATGGACCCCGCGCGGCGCGCGTTCTACGCGTACCACGCGTCCCTGATGGAGCCGTGGGACGGCCCCGCGTGCCTCAACTTCACCGACGGCACGCTCATCGGTGCCGTGCTGGACCGCAACGGGCTGCGCCCGGGGCGGTACTGGGTCACCGAGGACGGTCTCGTCGTGCTCGCCTCCGAGGCGGGCGTGCTCGACATCGACCCGGCCACCGTGGTCCGCAAGGGCCGGCTCGAGCCCGGGCGGATGTTCCTGGTCGACACGGGCGCCGGACGGATCATCGAGGACGACGAGATCAAGGCCCAGCTCGCCGCCCAGAAGCCGTACGCCAAGTGGGTCCGGGACAACGGCGTCGCGCTGCCCGATCTCCTCGAGCGCGAGCACGTGGCGCACTCGCGCGCCTCGGTGCACCGGCGCCAGCGGGCGTTCGGCTACACCGAGGAAGAGCTCAAGATTCTCCTCAGCCCGATCGCCAACACCGGCGGCGAGCCGCTCGGCTCGATGGGCTCGGACACCCCGCTCGCGGTGCTCTCCACCCGGCCCCGGCTGCTGTTCGACTACTTCACGCAGATGTTCGCGCAGGTCACCAACCCGCCGCTGGACGCGATCCGCGAGGAGCTCGTCACCTCGATCGCCGGCGTGATCGGCACCGAGCCCAACCTCTTCGAGGACACCCCCAAGCACGCGCGCAAGCTCGCGCTGCCCTTCCCGGTGATCGACAACGACGACCTCGCCAAGATCGCGCACATCCAGCGCGACCCCAAGCTGGCCGGCGTCTTCCGCGCGACCACCGTGCGCGGGCTGTACCGCGTCGAGGGCGGCGGCGCAGCGCTGGAAGAGCGCCTGGAGGAGATCTTCGCGGAGGTCGACGAGGCCGTCGCGTCCGGCGTCAACTTCATCGTGCTGTCCGACCGGGACGGCGACGCCACCCGGGCCGCCATCCCCTCCCTGCTGCTCTCCAGCGCTGTGCACCACCACCTGCTGCGCCGGCACACCCGGACCCGGGTGTCCCTGGTCGTCGAGGCCGGTGACGTCCGCGAGGTGCACCACGTCGCGCTGCTCATCGGCTACGGCGCGGCCGCGGTCAACCCGTACCTCGCGATGGAGACCGTCGAGGACCTCGCGATTGCGGGCTACCTCGACGTCACGCCCGAGAAGGCGGTGGCCAACCTCATCAAGGCGCTCGGCAAGGGCGTGCTCAAGGTGATGAGCAAGATGGGGATCTCAACCATCGCGTCCTACCGTGGCGCGCAGGTCTTCGAGGCGATCGGGCTCTCCGAGGAGCTCGTCGCGCGGCACTTCGCCGGCACCACGAGCCGGCTGGGCGGGATCGGGCTCGACGTCGTCGCGGCCGAGGTCGCGGCACGGCACGCGGACGCGTACCCGCACAGCGGCAACAGCCTGCCGCACAAGCGGCTCGCCGTCGGCGGGGAGTACCAGTGGCGCCGGGACGGCGAGGAGCACCTGTTCGACCCGGAGACGGTGTTCCGGCTCCAGCACTCCACCCGCACCCGCCAGTTCGACGTGTTCCGCGAGTACACCCGGCGGGTCGACGACCAGGCCCGTCGCCTGATGACGCTGCGCGGCCTGCTGTCCTTCAAGGACGGCGCGCGCCCGGCCGTCCCGCTCGACGAGGTCGAGCCGGTCAGCGAGATCGTCAAGCGCTTCAACACCGGGGCGATGTCCTACGGCTCGATCTCGGCCGAGGCGCACACCACCCTGGCCGTCGCCATGAACTCGATCGGCGGGCGGTCCAACACCGGCGAGGGCGGCGAGGACCCGGTCCGGCTGCACGACCCGGTCACCCGCAGCGCGATCAAGCAGGTCGCCTCCGGCCGGTTCGGCGTGACGTCGGACTACCTGACCAACGCGGACGACCTGCAGATCAAGATGGCGCAGGGCGCCAAGCCCGGCGAGGGCGGGCAGCTGCCCGGGCACAAGGTGTCCCCGGCGATCGCCGCGACCCGGCACTCCACGCCCGGCGTCGGCCTCATCTCCCCGCCGCCGCACCACGACATCTACTCGATCGAGGACCTCGCCCAGCTGATCCACGACCTGAAGAACGCCAACCCGGCCGCTCGGGTGCACGTCAAGCTGGTCAGCCAGGTCGGCGTCGGCACCGTGGCAGCGGGCGTGTCCAAGGCGCACGCCGACGTCGTGCTGATCTCGGGTCACGACGGCGGGACGGGCGCGAGCCCGCTCACCTCCCTCAAGCACGCCGGTGGGCCGTGGGAGATCGGCCTGGCCGACACCCAGCAGACCCTCGTGCTGAACGGCCTGCGGGACCGCATCGTGGTCCAGGTCGACGGCCAGATGAAGACCGGGCGCGACGTCGTGGTGGCCACGCTGCTCGGCGCCGAGGAGTTCGGTTTCGCGACCGCGCCGCTCGTCGTCTCCGGCTGCGTGATGATGCGCGCATGTCACCTGGACACCTGTCCGGTCGGCGTCGCCACGCAGAACCCCGAGCTGCGGGCCCGGTACACGGGCAAGCCGGAGTTCGTCGTCACGTTCTTCGAGTACATCGCCCAGGAGGTGCGCGAGCACCTCGCGGCCCTCGGGTACCGCAGCATCGAAGAGGCGGTCGGGCGGGTCGAGGCCCTGGACACCCGCTCCGCGATCGACCACTGGAAGGCGGACGGGCTCGACCTCACGCCCGTCCTGTCGGTCCCGGAGCCGTGGGAGGGCGCCTCGCTGCGCAACACCACGACCCAGGACCACGGGCTCGCCAAGGCGCTCGACAACCGGCTGGTGGCCCTCGCGGCCGACGCCCTCGAGCGCAGCGAACCCGTGCGGATCGATCTGCCGGTGCGCAACGTGAACCGCACCGTCGGCACCATGCTCGGGCACGAGGTCACCAAGCGCTTCGGCGGCGAGGGCCTGCCCGACGGCACCATCGAGCTCACCCTGACCGGGTCGGCCGGGCAGTCGCTCGGCGCGTTCCTCCCGGCGGGCATCACGATCCGCCTGTTCGGGGACGCGAACGACTACGTCGGCAAGGGGCTCTCCGGCGGGCGCATCGTGGTGCGCCCGGACCGCTCCGCGGTGCTCACCGGCGACCGCGACGTCATCGCGGGCAACGTGATCGGGTACGGCGCGACGTCGGGGGAGATCTACCTGCGCGGCGTCGTCGGCGAGCGGTTCGCCGTGCGCAACTCCGGCGCGACCCTGGTCGTGGAGGGCGTCGGCGACCACGGCTGCGAGTACATGACGGGCGGGACGGTGCTGGTGCTGGGCCGGACCGGGCGCAACTTCGCCGCGGGCATGTCCGGCGGCACGGCGTACGTGCTGGACCTGCGCCCCGGCGCGGTCAACGGCGCGGCCCTGGCGTCCGGCGAGATCACCCTCGGCGTCCCGGACGACGTGGACGTGGCCCGGATCGAGCAGCTGATCCGCCGGCACGGCGAGGAGACCGGTTCGCAGCTCGCGGCCGAGCTGCTCGGCAACCTCGACGCGCTGCGCAGCCGGTTCACCCGGGTGCTGCCGACCGAGTTCGCCCGCATGACCGTGGCGATGGCGAACGCCAAGGCCGAAGGCCTCGACCCCGGCGCGCCCGGCGTGTGGGAGCACATCCTGGAGGTGTCCCGTGGCTGACCACCGTGGCTTTCTGAAGAACCGGGACCGCGAGCTCCCGCGGAACCGTCCCGTCCCGGTCCGCCTGACGGACTGGCGCGAGGTGCACAACCACCGCGCCGAGAACCCCGACGACATCCTCATGGTCAAGAACCAGGCGGGTCGCTGCATGGACTGCGGCATCCCGTTCTGCCACCAGGGCTGCCCGCTCGGGAACCTCATCCCGGACTGGAACGACCTGGCCCGCCAGGAGCAGTGGGGCGACGCGATCGAGCGCCTGCACGTCACGAACAACTTCCCGGAGTTCACCGGGCGGATCTGCCCGGCGCCGTGCGAGTCGGCGTGCGTGCTCGGCATCAACCAGCCGCCGGTGACGATCAAGAACATCGAGGTCTCGATCATCGACGAGGCGTTCGCCCGGGACCTGGTGACGCCGCAGATCCCGCAGCGCCTGACCGGCTTCACGGTCGCCGTCGTCGGCTCCGGACCGGCCGGGCTGGCCGCCGCCCAGCAGCTCACCCGGGCCGGCCACACCGTCGCGGTCTACGAGCGGGATGACGCGATCGGTGGCCTGCTGCGCTACGGCGTGCCCGACTTCAAGCTCGAGAAGCACCACATCGACCGCCGCCTGGCCCAGATGGAGGCCGAGGGCACGAGGTTCCGCCCGGGGATCGAGATCGGCAAGGACATCAGCTGGACCGACCTGCGCGCCCGGTACGAGGCCGTCGTGATCGCGACCGGGGCGACCGTCCCGCGCGAGCTCGCCCTGCCCGGGCGCGACCTCGAGGGCGTGCTCGTCGCGATGCCGTACCTGCACCAGGCGAACCTGGTCGGGGCCGGCCGCGAGGTCCCCGACCAGATCGTCGCCACCGGCAAGCACGTCATCATCATCGGCGGCGGCGACACGGGCTCGGACTGCCTCGGCACCGCGCTGCGCCAGAAGGCCGCCTCGGTGACCACGCTCGCGATCGGCAAGCACCCGCCGACGGACCGCCCGCCGAACCAGCCATGGCCCACCGACCCGACGATCTTCGAGGTCTCGAGCTCGCACGAGGAGGGCGGTGAGCGCAACTACCTCGCGTCGACCGTCGCCTTCGTCGGCGGCACGGGCGAGGATGCCGGGCACGTGCGCGCGCTCCGCCTGGCCAACACCGAGTACCTGGCGGACGGCCGCCGGCTCCCGACGGCCGGCACCGAGCGGGAGATCCCGGCGGACCTGATCCTGATCGCGATGGGCTTCACCGGCCCCGAGACCACCGAGCTCGTCGAGCAGACGGGCCTCGACCTCACCGGCAGGGGCTGGGTCGCGCGCGGGGACGACTACGCGACCTCGGTGCCCGGCGTGTTCGTCGCCGGGGACGCGGGCCGTGGCCAGTCGCTCATCGTCTGGGCGATCGCCGAGGGCCGGGCCGCCGCGGCGTCCGTCGACGCGTACCTGTCGGGTCACACCGAGCTGCCGTTCCCCATCAACGCGAGCACCCTCTCGCTGCGCCCGTAACGCTCCTTAGCCCGCGGGTTAACCCGGATCACCGCCCCCCGGCCGGGACCATGGGCACGGACCTCACCACCACGAAAGGCCTAGGCTTCCCCCATGCGTAGAGCGAAGATTGTCTGCACCATCGGACCCGCCACGGAGTCCGCAGATCAGATCCAGGCCCTGGTTGACGCCGGCATGGACGTGGCCCGCCTGAACCGGAGCCACGGCGCCACCGAGGTCCACGAGCGCGTGTACAACAACGTGCGGGCCGCCGCCAAGGCGTCCGGCCGCTCGGTCGCCGTCCTGGTCGACCTCCAGGGCCCGAAGATCCGCCTCGGCCTGTTCAAGGACACCAAGCACGAGCTCGCGATCGGTGACATCTTCACCATCACGACCGAGGACGTCGTCGGCACCAAGGAGCTCGTCTCCACGACCCACAAGGGCCTGCCCGACGACGCCCGCGTCGGCGACCCGATCCTGATCGACGACGGCCGCGTGCTCGTGCGCGTGACTGCCGTCGACGGACCGCGCGTCGTCACCCGCGTCGAGGTCGCCGGCCCGGTCTCCAACAACAAGGGCCTGAACCTGCCCGGCGTCGCGGTGTCCGTCCCCGCGATGTCCGAGAAGGACGAGGCCGACCTGCGCTGGGGCCTCAACATCGGCTGCGACCTCATCGCGCTGTCCTTCGTGCGCAGTGCGGGGGACTACGACGACGTCCGTCGGATCATGGAGGAGGAGGGGCGCATCGTGCCCGTCATCGCCAAGATCGAGAAGCCGCAGGCCGTCGAGAACCTCGCCGAGATCGTCGACGCGTTCGACGGCATCATGGTCGCCCGCGGTGACCTCGGTGTCGAGATGCCCCTCGAGCAGGTCCCGCTCGTGCAGAAGCGCGCCGTCGAGCTCGCTCGCCGCGCCGCCAAGCCCGTCATCGTCGCCACCCAGGTGCTCGAGTCGATGATCTCCGCTCCCCGCCCGACGCGCGCCGAGGCCTCCGACTGCGCCAACGCGGTGCTCGACGGCGCCGACGCGGTCATGCTCTCCGGCGAGACCGCGATGGGTTCCTTCCCGATCGAGGCCGTGCGCACCATGGCGCGGATCATCGAGAACACCGAGCAGTTCGGTGCCGAGCGGATGGCGCCCCTCGGCTCGAGCCCGCACACGCGCGGTGGCGCCATCACGCGCGCTGCCGCGGAGATCGGCGAGACGCTCCAGGTCAAGTACCTCGTGACGTTCACGCAGTCGGGCGACTCCGCCCGGCGCATGTCGCGGCTGCGCTCGCTCATCCCGCTGCTCGCGTTCACCCCGGTCACCACGGTGCGCAACATGCTCTCGCTCAGCTGGGGTGTGCAGAGCTACGAGGTCGCGAGCGTGGACGACACCGACGCGATGGTTCAGCAGGTCGACCTGACGCTGCAGGCCAACGGCCTCGCCGAGATCGGCGACTACGTCGTCGTCGTCTGCGGTGCCCCGGTCGGCATCCCGGGCACGACCAACTCGATCCTGGTGCACAAGATCGGCGAGGAGTCGAACCACCGCCACGCCTGAACCTCGGTAGGCACGACCCGACCCCCGCACCCGCTCGTCAGGTGCGGGGGTCTCCTCGGTTGCTGATCTGCGCGCGCGGGACGGCCGCGGGAGAGTAGGACAGAAGCATGAGAAACGTGATCCCCGATGCGGACCGGACCGGCCCGCCCGATGGCAAGCACCCCGCGGACGAGGCCCCCGCCGAGGAACTCCCCGAGCGCCACCGCCACGACATTCGCGCCGGTGGCGACGCCACGCACGCGCCACGGTCGCTGTCCGAGGCCGAGGCGCACTGGCAGGAGCACGAGAGCTCCGGGTCGTCGTGGGACGAGCAGGAGAGCATCTGAGGCTCAGCTCCTGCCAACCCCCGCTAACGTCCGAGCGTTGACGTCCTATAGGACGTCAACGCTCGGACGTTAACCGGGAGGGTGCTTGTCCGGGTTGTCCACGGTTGTGCAGGAATCTGGGGAAACTGTTCACAAGGTCCGCGTTCACCAGGCCTCGCTGCGCCGCCGCGGCGCCAACAGCCAGGCCCCCGCGACGGACGCGACCCCGGTCGCCACGAGCCCGCCGACCCAACCGAGCGCGACGAGGGCGAGCAGCCGCGACTCCTGCTCCTCCACGACGCGCAGCGACCGGGCGACGACGACGGTTCCGGTGCGAGGGCTGCCGTAGGCGGCGATCACCGCGGCCAGACGCACGTCGTGCCTCGGCTGCCAGGTGACGACATTCGGCTCGTGCGTCCTCGCCGCGTCGAGCGCTCCCGACGGCGGCCGGACCGGCGCACCGTCGAGGCGTCCGGTCGACGCGAGGACGGCCCCGTCGTCGTCGAGCACGGTGACCTCCACGGCGAGGCTCGTCGCGAGGTCGACCTGAGGTCCGCTCGCGACCGCCGCGGGGTCCGCGCCCGCCGTGAGTTCGGCGGCCGCGTCCTGGGCGATCTGGAACTGGGGTTCGTTCCCTCCGGAGCGCAGCAGGTTCTGCCCGACGCCGTAGCCCGCGCCGGCCGCGACGCTCACCGCGACCGCAGCGGGCAGCGACAGCCCGACCGCCCATCGGAGCAACGCCCGGGCGGGCACGACGCGCGGTTCGACGGTGGCGACCACGTCTTCACGGTAGCGAGAACGAGGCGTTGACATGTGACCTTTTAGTCACCTATTCTTGGGGCGTGACCGACGACGACCTGGTGTTCAAGGCGCTCGCCGACCCGACGCGTCGCTTCCTGCTGGACCGGCTCTTCGTGCGCGACGGACGATCGCTGACCGAGCTGGAGTCCGAGCTGGAGATGACACGTTTCGGGGTGATGAAGCATCTGCGGGTCCTGCAGGACGCCGGTCTCGTGGTGGCCCGTCGATCGGGCCGGGAGAAGCTGCACTACCTCAACCCGGTACCGATCCATCTGATCCACGAACGGTGGATCCACAAGTACGCGCAGCGTCGCGTGTCGGCGCTGGCTGACCTCAAGACCGAGCTGGAGGCAGGACCATGACTGCGAAGACCGAGAGCACCACCCCCGCCACTGCCGTGGGCGTCCAGATCTACCGCGTCTACATCAAGGCGACCCCGCAGGCCATCTGGGACGCGATCACCAAGCCCGAGTGGACCGCGCGGTACGGCTACACGGGCTACGCCGACTACGACCTGCGCCCGGGCGGTACCTATCAGGTCCGCGCGACCGAGGGGTTCCGCGCGGGGGCACTGGCCCAGGGGAACGACCTCCCCGAGGTGATCATCGACGGGCAGGTGCTCGAGGCCGACCCGCCGCACAAGCTCGTCACGACGTTCCGGATGCTGATGGACGCCGCGACGGCGGCGGACGGCTTCACCCGGATCACCCACGAGATCTCCGAGCCCCGCAACGGCGTGTGCTCGCTGACCCTCACCCACGAGCTCGACGGCGCGCCGCACCTGGCCGCGATCCTCGGCGGTTCGTACGAGGACCAGGGCGCGGGTGGCGGCTGGGCCTGGGTGCTCAGCGACCTCAAGACCCTGCTCGAGACCGGAACCGCGTTCGCGGGCTAGGAGCTCACGAGATGGGAGCTGATGTCGTAGTTTCGCCGAAACACGACAACAACTCCCAGTTCGCGGCGCGAATCGGCGGACGGGTTCGCGCCCGCGAGTTCGCCGATCGAACAGTGTCCGAGTTCGACGCCTGGCGAGTTCGCGGGCTCGCTGCCCCAGTCGTCCCGGCGCCCTGCCCCGAAGGCCCGCCGTCCGCGCAGCCGGCCGGCTCAACCTCAGTGCAGCCCTCAGTGCAGCGAAAGTGCACCAAAACGCCTCATTCACTGCGTTTTGGATGCACAGAGCGCTGCACTGAGGCGGTCAACCCAACGAAAATGCGACCACGTCTCGGAACACGACAACAACCCCCATCTCGCGTGGGCTCACGCCCGTTCGCCGTCGGGCAATTTCGTTGGAGGTTCGGGACGAAGAGAACTTAGGGTGTCGGCGTGTCTGAACCGGAACCTCACACGAGGCCCAGTGTTGAACGCGCCGCGTCGAAGCCTCGCCTCGTCATGCCGTGCGCCCTGCCCGCTTCAGGCAAGTCGACGCTCACCAAGCGACTGGCGCTCGAGATGCCGGGTATCCGCCTCAACCCGGACGAGTGGATGGCGAACCTCGGCGTTGCGCACACGGACGAGCGGGCGCACGACCACATCGAGAAGTGCTTCCGCCAGCTGAGCCAGGATTTCCTCGGGCTGGGCTACAACGTCATTCTCGACTGGGGGTTCTGGCGACGCTCGGAGCGCGACGAGATGCGGCTACTGGCGCGCTCCCTCGGGGTCGCGGTCGAGCTGCACTACCTGGACGTGCCCGTCGCGGAGCTCTCGCGCCGGCTGGCGATCCGCAACGCGATCAATGCCCATGGAACTGTCCTGGTCGACCCGGCGGAGCTGGAGTACGCCCGGAGCGTGTTCCAGGTCCCCGACATCGAGGAGCGAGCCCTCTTCGACCCCCACCAGCTCTCTTAACCACCTCAGCACTCGCGAACTGCGAGTCGTTGTCGCCAAGCGCTCGAATGCGACAACAGCTCGCAGTTCGCGTGCCGAGGTCGACCTTGCCTACTCGGTCAGGCTGTTGTGGACGACTAGCACCGCGGTGGTCGCGTGGCGTACCACGTCGGTGCTGACCGAACCGAGCAGCATCCCGGTGAAGGCGCCGAGTCCCCGCGAGCCGACGACGAGCAGCTGGGCGTCGCGGGCGGCGCCGACGAGAGCGTGCGCGGGGTCGTCGTCGACCAGGGTCAGGTGCACCTCGAGGCCGACGTTCTCGGTGCGCAACAGTCGGGCGACCGACCGGGCGGCGCGGTGCGTCGGGTCGTCGGGGTCGACGTCGCTGCCGGAGGGCGGGGCAAGCTCCGGCAGGCTCTGTCCATACGGGTCCGCGATCGTCGGACGTGCATGCACGACGACGAGCGCAGCCTCGCGGAGAGCAGCCTCGCGCGCCGCGGTGCGCGCAGCGTCGAGCGAGGACGGCGAGCCGTCCACGCCGACCACGACGGGGGAGCGGTCAGGGTCCGCGTCCGCGCGAGCGCGCACGACGGCCACGGGACACCGCGCATGGGCGGCGAGGTGGGCGGTGATCGAGCCGATCCTGGCCCGCCCGTCCTGGCAGCGCGCGCCCACGACGAGGAGCTGGGCCTGCTCGCTCAGTCGCCGCAGCTCAGGGACCTCGGGCCCGTTCAGCAGGAGGGTGCGGATCGTGAGGTCGGGGTGCAGCTCGCTCTCCCGCTCGAGGGTCTCGGCGAGATAGGCCTTGGCTTCGGTGTCCAACGCGAGCCCCTCGCCCACGATCGGATACCAGCTCCACTCGACGAGCGATCGCGGCAGGCGGTAGACGCGGGCCAGGACCACGTCCGCGCCTCGGAGCGTCGCCTCCGCGAGGCCCCAGGCCAACGTCTTGGCGCTGTGCGTCGAGCCGTCGAGCGCGATCACCACCGGTCCGTCGATGTGCACTGTGCCCCCCCGAAGCAGTTGGGCGGATTGCGCCCGTCCTGACACCATCCGCCGAGATGGCCTACGGGGTCAGGGACCTTCGTCCCTACTTGCGCGAGAGCCGGGTGTATCGGGGTCGCCGCGCCTCAACCTGAATTTTCCCTGACTGCATCCGAGATCTTCACGCCTGCGCGCCGTCCTGGGCCCGCGACATGGAAGACTCCGTGGGCCCGCGCCGCTCGGCGGATGCGGGGAACCAGCGATTGCCGCGCTACCGCGAGGTCGCTGGAGCACGCAACACGATGAAGGAGTGCTCGGGTGGACATCGTCCAGGCGATTATTTTGGGTGTGGTCGAGGGGATCACGGAGTTCCTGCCGGTGTCGAGCACGGGGCACCTCACCATCGTGGAGAAGCTGCTCGGCCTGAAGATCGACGATCCGGGGGTGACGGCGTTCACCGCGATCATCCAGAGCGGCGCGATCCTCGCGGTGATCATCTTCTTCCGGTCCGACATCGTGCGACTCGCGGTGGCCTGGGTCAAGGGCCTGTTCAACCCGGCCGCGCGCGGGGAGTTCGACTACCGCTTCGCCTGGTACGTCATCGCCGGGTCGGTCCCCATCGGGATCGTGGGCTTCCTCGCGAAGCCGCTGATCGAGGGTCCGCTGCGCAGCCTGTGGGTCGTGGCGGCGGCGCTCATCGGGTGGAGCCTGGTGATGTTCTGGGCGGAGCGGGTCGCCACCCAGCAGCGCGGGGAGCGCGACCTCAAGCTGCGCGACGTGCTCGTGGTCGGTTTCTTCCAGTGCATCGCGCTCGTGCCGGGGGTGTCCCGCTCGGGGGCCACCATCAGCGCCGGCCTGTTCCGCGGCCTGGACCGGGTCACCGCGACCCGGCTGTCCTTCTTCCTGTCGATCCCGGCACTCGTCGCGGCGGGTGCCTACGAGGGGGTCAGCTCGGCGGGCGACATCTCCTCGACGGTCGGGTGGGTGCCGACCCTGGTCGCGACGGCGGTCAGCCTGGTCGTGGCCTACGCCTCGATCGCGTGGCTGCTGCGCATCGTCGCGCACCACCCGATCACGGTGTTCATCGGCTACCGCATCGCCCTCGGCGTCGTCCTGATCGGTGCGCTCGCCTCGGGCGTGCTGTCGGCTACCTGAGGAGGAACGCAGGCCGCTCCGGTCAGCGGTCCGCCGGCGGGCTCAGCGGAGCGCGCCGGGCCGGACCCGGACCGGCGCGAGCGTCCTGATGACGACGACGGCGGTGATCGACCCGGCGGCCATGACCGACGCCAGGACGATGATCTGGAACATGCCCGCCTGGAGCGGTGACACGCCGCCGAAGATCGCGCCGACGAACGCCCCGGGCAGGGTGACCAGGCCGGTGGTCTTGGTCTGGTCGGTCGCGGGGATGAGCGCGGAGTAGACGGCCTTGCGGGCGAGGCCGAGGGTCGACTGCCGCGGGGTTGCGCCGAGGGCGAGCCAGCCCTCGACCTGTTCCCAGCCCTGGTCGACCGAGTCGGTGAACCGGCGCCCGGACAGGGTCGCGATCGTCATCGCGTTCCCGATCACGATGCCGCCGATCGCCAGCGCGTATCGCGGCGTGAAGGCGATCGACCCGGTCGCGAAGACGATCGCGAGGGTGATCGTGATGCCGCATCCCATGGCGCTGGCGACCAGCGCGAGATGGCCCCAGCTCCAGTTGATCCGCCGAGCCGCGGTCACCGAGGCGACCGTGAACATGATCAGCAGGGCGAGGCTCACCCACACGGCGCTGGTGATCACCTTGCTCAGCACGAGGCTGATGGCGGCCAGCTGTGCCGTTCCGCGGACGATGGCCCACGCGGGTGCGAGCCGGTGCGGTGTGCGGGAGCCCCAGAGGACCACGAGGGTCAGGGTCATCAGCAGGGCGACCCCGAGAAGGGTCGGGACGAAGTCAGCCGGTCCGGTCACCGGGTCAGGATAACGAGGGAGGACGCCCGGTCCGTGCCCGATTCCCCCGGCCATAGAGTGGGCGCATGAGCTGGTTTCGCCCCGAGTCGATTCTCGACAAGGTTTTCGAGGGCGGCATCATCATCAAGGGGGTGTCCGGAGCCCTGGAGTTCCTGGCGGGGCTGCTCCTGGTCCTCGTGAAGCCGGCTTCGCTCACCGGCTTCTTGGCGTTCCTCACCCAGCGCGAGGTCGCGGAGGACCCGCACGACCGGCTCGCGAATTTCGTGCTGCACTCCGCGGACCATTTCAATTCGGGCGTCAAGGTCTACGCGGTCGCGTACCTCTGGATTCACGCCGTGATCAAGCTCGTCGCGGTCATCGGCATCCTGCGCAACAAGCTCTGGGCCTACCCGTTCTCCCTGATCACCCTGAGCCTGCTGGTGGTCTTTCAGGTCTACAGCATGGTCGTACGGTTCTCGCTCGGCATGCTGCTGCTGACCGTCTTCGACCTGCTCATCATCGGGCTCATCAGGCGTGAGTACGCGAAGGTGAGGCGTGTCGAGGCTAGCGCTTAGTCGGCTCGCCGGTTCTCAGCGGGTCGCGCCGTGACCAGACCGTTGTCGACGGGACTGCGTTCGTGCGCGACCGCCCACGCGTACTCCGGGACCTCCTCGACCAGCCGCGCGTGCGTGCCGCGCGCGACCAGGGTGCCGTCGGCGCCGAGCAGGAGCACCTCGTCGGCGGCGGCGAGCGCGGCCAGGCGGTGCGTGACGAGCACGACACCCCGTGCCGCGGGCTCGCCGGCAGCCCGCTCGCCGGCCGTCCCCGAGTCGTCGTGCGCGGTGTGCAGAAGGTCGGCGACCAGGCGGTCGGCGGCTCCCGGGTCGAGGTGCTCGCCGGGTTCGTCGAGCAGGAGCAGGGGTGCGCGGCTGGCCAGGGCGCGGGCGAGCAGCAGCCTGCGTCGCTCACCGCCGGAGATCGTGGTGGCGTTCGAGCCGAGCATGGTGTCCAGGCCGTCGGGGAGTGCCGCGAGCCACGGGCCGAGCTCGGCCCGGGCGAGGAGCGCGGTGGCCTCGGCCGGCGTGAGGTCACCGCGGGCCACCCGGAGGTTCTCCAGCACGGTCGTCTCGAAGATGTGCGCGTCCTCGGCGGTGAGCACGATCTGGCTGCTCACGCCCTCGCGCGGCGCCCCCCACAGCGGACGGCCGGCCAGGGTCACCTCGCCGGCGCGGGGTGCCAGCAGGCCCGCGAGGGTCAGCAGCAGGGTGGTCTTCCCGACCCCGCTCGGGCCGATGACGGCGATCGCCCGGCCGGGCGCGAGGTCCAGGTCGATGCCGCGCGCGACGACGGGGCCGCCTGGCCAGCCCACCGCGAGGCCGCGGACGCGAAGCCGGGCGTTCGCTCCGTTGCCCGACTCGGCTGGCTCAAGCTGAGCGTGCGGCGCGGCGGCGCTGTCCAGCAGGGCCATGATGTGCACCGCGGCGCCGCCGGACCGCACGAGCTGCCGGGCCGCCGGGCCGAGCAGCGCGGTGCCCTCGAACGCCGCGAGCGGGGTCAGCACGATCACGGCGAGCTCGACCGGCTGGATCGTCCCGGCGAGCATCGCGGGCACGCCCAGGACCACGGCGCCGAGCACGGCGACGCCCATCGCGAGGGTGTCGATGCCCGCGGCCAGCGCGGCGGGCCGGGCTGCGGTGTCCTTGGCGCGGGCCAGGGTGCGCTCGGTGCGGCGCAGCTCGGCGACCATCCCGGGCAGCCGACCGGAGACGGCAAGCTCGCCCGCGCCGTCGACCATCGTCATCGCCGTCGAGCTGATCTCGCTGTGCGCGACGAGCTGGGCCTGCTCGGACAGCCGCGCCGCCCGCGCGCTCAGCGCGGGTCCGACGACGCCGGCCACCAGCAGGCACGCGGCGAGCACCAGGCCGACCCCGAGGTGCTGCCACCCGACGAGCACCACCGACCCGACGCCCACGAGGCTCGCGACGGCGGCCGGGACCAGCGCCCGCACGACGACATCGCCGACCGCGTCGACGTCGGCGCCGGTGCGCGCGAGCAGGTCGCCGCGCCGGAGCGAGGTCACGGCGTCGGCCTTGCCGTCGGCCAGCGACGTGTAGACGCGCTCGCGCAGGGCGGCCATCCCGTCGAGCGCGACCTTGTGCGAGGCGAGCCGCTCGACGTAGCGCAACGCCGCGCGCGAGGTGCCGAACAGGCGCACCGAGACGGCGGCCACCGCGAGCTGTCCGACGGACGGCATCTGGGAGGCGCGTGCGATCAGCCAGGCCGCGGTCGCGGTCAGGGCGACGGCGCTGGCGAGCCCGGCGCTGCCGGCGAGCACGGCCCACACGAGCCGCTTGCGGTCGAGATCGAGCAGCCGGACGGCGCGCAGCAGGGCGGCGCGCTCCTCGCGGGGGGTGCTCATCGGGTGCTCCCCTCCTCGGTCTCGGCAGGGGCGGGCTCGCTGCGAGCG
>NZ_DATCNW010000166.1:0-15321 GCF_036565025.1 Pengzhenrongella sp. | reverse complement strand
TCTGTGACGCACAGCACGAGGTCCACGACGGCCTCTCCACCGACCACAGACCCTCGAAGCCCCAGTTGCCCCTTCCCACCTGGGCGCTGACATCCAGATGAGCAAATCGCTGACATCGAGCTGAGCATTCTCATCCCCCTTCCCGGGCGGACCCGATCTGGTGTCGCGTCTTGACCCCCGATGCCGGGGAGGTTGCCGCGAGACCAGACCTGGCCCCCGGACCGGGTGCTCACCACCCTTCGCCCCGAGCAGCGACCATGAGCCGGTGGACCACGGCGGGGAGTCCAACCGGGTGATTCTCGACCAGTCGTGGCCGTACCCTCCATGTGGGTCAGTCAGGACGGCTCGTCTTCGACATGGAGATCGGACACGTCCCACCACACCTGCCGTTGGTCAACGGAGCGCTGGCGACGCTGACTCTCGATGGGAACACCCGGGAGATCCGGCAACGTCTCGACTGACCACCGAGCCAAGTGCGCTGAGACGAGGATCAGCGGAGCAAACACGAGGAATACGGACCACTTGATTAACGGTCACTACCAGCATGCCCCGTGTACTACGCGGGTGGGTTGGCATTCGGCCGCGGTGCGGACCCGAGGGCCCGAGTAGACCGTCTCCGCAGGCCGATTGATCCCGCTGTTCGCCCCAACATCGCCTGACGACCATCTTCGTCGCACGCGCTTGCAGGAAGCCGGATGAGAAACTAGTCTCTTGGCCATGTCCGCGTCCGCCCAGGCTGTAGCTGCACGCGCAGGGGTTTCTGTCTCAACGGTTTCCCGCGCACTGCGTGGCGTCCCGGGGATCGCGGAAGCGACTCGCAAGCGTGTGCAATCGGCTGCTGAGGAGTTGGGCTACGTGGCGTCGCCGAGTGCCTCGCGGCTGGCCACCGGGCGTACCCGGACGGTGGCCGTCATAGTCCCGCTTCTGGCGAAGTGGTTTTTCGCAGAGGTCATCGCCGCAGCAGGGCGGGTGCTGAGCGACGCGGGCTATGACGTGCTGCTGACCGAGCTGCCCACGCCTGCGAAGCGGGCCGACTTCTTCGCCGCCCCGCGCTTACGCGGACGGTCTGACGGCGCGTTGGTCATCGCGCTCCAGCTGACATCGGAGGAGCTCGAAGCCCTTCAGGGGCAAGGGCAGAGGGTCGCCCTCGTCGGGCTCGAACGACCGGGCGCCTCCTCCATCAGGGTCGAGGACCGCGACGGTGGACGCGCCGCGACCCGCCACCTGGTCAACCTCGGCCACCAGCGCATCGCCTTCCTCAGCATCGAGGAGGCCCCCGGGTCGACCCTGGGTGGCGTCCCTCCCGCACAGCGGCTGCTCGGCTACCGCGACACGCTCAGGGAAGCGGGCATCCCCCGGGACAGCGCGCTCGAGCTGAGGGTCGACAACACCACGGACGCCGGCGCCGATGCCGTTGCGGGACTCCTGAGCCTCGCGGAGCCGCCGACCGCTCTGGTCGCCGCGTCCGACGAACTCGCCTTCGGCGCGCTCGCCACGCTGCGCAGATCGGGCCTGCGCGTCCCTGACGACTTCTCGGTCGTCGGCTACGACAACCATGAGCTGGCGGCCACGGTCGACCTCACCACCATCGACCACGGCGTCGCCGAGCAGGGCCGGCTGGCCGCTGAGGCGCTGGTGACGTCGCTCGCGGGAGCATCGCCCGCCATCGGCCGCATCGCGCCTCGCCTCGTGGTGCGTGGCACCACCGCCCCGCCTCGCCACCTGCGCGCAGACTCCCGCTGAAACGTCGTCCGACCGACCCACAACCCCCAAGGAAGAGGACACCATGCAGTACCGCAAGCTCGGCCGCTCCGGCATGTACGTGAGCGCCATCGCCTATGGCAACTGGACCACCCACGGCGAGCAGATCGACCAGGACGCAGCCACGTCGTGCGTGCGCACCGCCCTCGACCTCGGCATCACGACGTTCGACACGGCAGACGCTTACGCGGGCACCCGGGCTGAGTCGGCGCTGGGCGAGGCACTGGAGGGCGTGCGGCGGGAGAGCGTCGAGATCTTCACCAAGGTCTACTTCCCGACCGGCGAGGGCAAGAACGACCGCGGCCTCTCGCGCAAGCACATCATCGAGTCCGTCAACGGCTCGCTCCGTCGTCTGCGCACCGACCACGTCGACCTCTACCAGGCGCACCGCTACGACTACGAGACGCCGCTCGAGGTGACCATGCAGGCGTTCGCGGACATCGTGCGCGCCGGCAAGGCCCACTACATCGGAGTCTCCGAGTGGACCGTCGAGGAGATCCGGACCGGCGCCGCGTTGGCCAAGGATCTGGGGATCCCCCTGGTCTCCAACCAGCCGCAGTACAACCTGCTCTGGCGCGTGATCGAGTCGGAGGTCGTGCCGGTCAGCGAAGAGCTCGGCCTCAGCCAGATCGTGTGGTCCCCGCTCGCCCAGGGTGTGCTCAGCGGGAAGTACGCACCCGGGGCTCCGGCGCCGGCGGCCTCGCGCTTCACCACCGACGGTGGCGAGCTCAAGACCGACCAGAACTACCTGCAGCCTGACGTGCTCGAGCGGGTCCAAGACCTGCGCCCGCTCGCGGACGAGGCCGGGCTGTCGATGGCGGCGTTCGCAATTGCGTGGGTGCTGCAGAACCAGAACGTCGCCGCGGCGATCGTGGGCGCCTCCCGCCCCGAGCAGCTGAAGGACAACGTGACCGCTGCCGGCGTCGTCCTCGACCCGGCCCTGCTGACCAAGGCCGACGAGGTCCTCGGCGACCTCGTGGAGCGCGACCCGGCCAAGGTCGAGTCCTTCCTCCAGCGCCCTTGAGCCCGGAGCGCGGTGCCTGGGTTCTGATCGCCTACGGGAGGGGGTGCTCGCGGGTCAGGCAGGACCCACAGGCCAAGGCCGGGTCTTGAATGGGGCGCAACCGTGCGTCCCTCCGCGCCGGTCGCGTCCCCGGCCGTAGACGTGCCGCTCGACCTCGACGAGGACATCGAGACGGTCGCTCAGGGCGCGATCGGCTGAGCAAAACCCGAGGAATACAGACCACTTGATCAACGGTCACTACCAGTATCGTGACCCGATTCACACCATGCAGCGACGAGAGTGACGCCGAGGACGGCACCGCCAATGGTCCACCAGCCCCCCGCGTCGATGAGCCGGTGGGGTCGGTGTTGGTGATTGGGGTTGTTGCCAGCCGGGTCGGGATGCGCTCGGGACCCCGACCCCGCGATCTTCCGGCTCGCCGCAGGTGTCGTGGAGGTCGAACAGGACGCCGCAGACACCGGCCGAGCCGCCTACTGGTCCGGCATCGAATCCAGGTGTCCGCCGCGAGGGGGACCCAGTGCAGCGTCAGTTGTTCCAGACTCGGTAGAAGTGATGCACCGGACCGGGACCGGCGCCGATGTCCAGGCGGTCCGCGGACGCCAACGCGCCAGTGAGCCACGCCTTGGCATCCGTCACCGCCTCGAGCCACGACGCGCGCTGGGGCACCAGCGCGGCGATCGCCGAGGACAGGGAACATCCGGTGCCGTGCGTGTTGCGCGTGGGCACCCGCCGGGCGTGCAGGAGCCGCTCGCCGTCGTCGTCGAGCCAGAGATCGGTGGCGTCGGCGCCGGTGAGGTGGCCGCCCTTGAGGAGCAGGCGGCGTGCGCCGAGGTCGCGCAGGGCGTGGGCCTGGGCTCGCATCATGTCGGTGTCCCGAGCCGGATCGACCCCGAGCAGCACGGCCGCCTCGGGAAGGTTGGGGGTGACGACAGACGCGTACGGCAGGAGCTCGCGCATGGCGTCGACGGCGTCGTCGGCGAGCAGGCGGGAGCCGCTGGTGGAGACCATCACCGGGTCCAGGACGACGATCGGGTCCGGGTCGACGACGACGGGTCGATCGCCGGCGCCACGCTCGCTCCTGCCGGAGCGTTCCCGCAGGAACGCCGTCACGGCCTCGATGGTCGGTGCGCCGGCGAGCATGCCGATCTTGATGGCGTCGACGCGCACGTCGGCGAGCAGGGTGTCGAGCTGGTCGCGGACGAACTGGGGCGGGACCACGTGGATGCCGGTCACGCCCTGGGTGCTCTGCGCGGTCAGTGCGGTGAGCACGGCCGTGCCGTAGACCCCGAGTGCCGAGAACGTCTTGAGGTCGGCCTGGATCCCGGCGCCGCCTGACGGGTCGCTGCCCGCGATGGTCAGGGCAACCGGGGGTCGGCTCACGTCGAGGTCGAGGTCGAGGTCGAGGTCGGCGCCGCCCGCCACTCGTCGTTCCCGTCCCACGCCCGCCGCAAGCCGGCCGTCGCGGCGCCGACGTCGCCCTGGCCGCAGATCGCGCTGATCACGGCGATGCCAGCCACGCCGCTCGCCCGCACCTGCTCGACCCGGTCGATCCCGATGCCGCCGATCGCGACGCAGGGCCACGGGCTCAGCGCGCGCACCGCGCGCAGCCGCTCGACGCCGCCCGGCGGGGCGTGGTCGGGCTTGCTCGCGGTGCCCCACACCGGTCCGACGCCGAGGTAGTCGACCGCGCCGACGCCGTGCTCCAACGCCGCCGCCACGTGCGCCGGATCCTGCACGGAGAGCCCGAGGTACGCGTCGTCGCCGAGGATCGCCCGGCACCCGGCGAGGTCGAGGTCGCCCTGGCCGACGTGCGCGCCGTCGGCGCCGATCGCGGCCACGAGATGCACGCGGTCGTTGATCAGCAGGGCGACCCCGGTATCGGCCAGGGCGGCCCGCACCAGGCGGCCCTGCGCGACGAAATCGTCGTCGTCGGCGGCGGGATCGCGCAGCTGGACGCACGTGACGCCAGCGGCGACGGCCGCCGCGACCGTGGCCGGCACGCCGAGCGGGCCGCACATCGCGGTGTCCGTCACGAGGTACAAGGACAGGTCCAACGGTGCGCGGGACACCGTCGTCAGGACAGCCGGACCCGGTCGGCCAGGTCCTCCGGGGTCAGCGCCGCGAGCTCGTCGAGCAGGGCGACGGCGAACGACCCAGGCCCGTGCGCGACGACCGCGGCAGCCTCCGCCGCGACAGTGAGGGTGCCGGTGGCGGCGACGGCAGCGAGCAGGGGGTCGTCGAGCACCCCGCAGAACCCCGCCATCAGCGCACCCAGCGCGCAGCCGACCCCGGTCACCTTCGTCAGCAGCACCTCGCCGTTGTGCACGCGCACCACGCGCTCACCGTCGGTGAGGTGGTCCACCACGCCGCTGATCGCGACCACGGTCGAGTGCGTCCGAGCGAGCGAGCGCGCCGCCGAGAGCGCCGCCTCCGGCGTGTGCCGGCTCTCGACGCCCTTGCCCCCGGACCCGCCGACGAGCGCCAGGATCTCCGAGGCGTTCCCGCGGATGATCGCCGGAGCCGACCCGGTCAGCAGGTCCAGCGCGATGCGGGTGCGCCACTCGAGCGGACCGACGGCGACCGGGTCCAGGACCCACGGCGTCCCCGCGCCGGTCGCGGAGTCGACCGCCCGCTGCATCGCGGTGGCCGTGTCGTCGTACGGCGTGCCCAGGTTCACCAGCAGCCCGTCGGCGACGGCGGCGAACGGGCCGGCCTCGTGGGCGTTGTCGACCATCGCGGGGTTGGCGCCCGCCGCGAGCAGCAGGTTCGCCGTCCACTGCGCCACCACGATGTTGGTGATGCACTGCACGAGCGGCGCGCGTTCGCGCAGGTCCGCGAGCGCGGAACCGACGTCGGCCGGGGAAATCGTGAACGTGCTCGAACGGCTGGTGCTGGAAGGTGCGGACATCCGCGACGTTCCCTTCGCTAGTACGAACTAGATCAGGTGCAACGGGTGTGCTCTCGCCCCGCGCAAAGCACGGCACCCCGCGTCGGTCGGAAACCCTACGTCACCGCTCCCGCGGCACCACCAACCGCCCACATCGGTGCAGCAGCCTGCCGGGAATCGTCGTACGATGGCGAGCGCAAGAGTTGTACGACAGGGGAGCGCCAACCGCAGATCTCGCGGTCGGAGCTGAGAGTGCGGTCCGCCGCAGACCCTCGAACCTGATCCGGTTAGTACCGGCGTAGGGGAGTCGAGTTCTTAGAGATCCAGCCGCCGGTTGGAACTCTCCCCTCCTGAACCCAGGAGGAATCTGATGAGCACGTCCGTCCCGCAAGCAGCACGCGCGTTGCCCGCCTCCCGCTGGCGCGTCGTGGACATCGTCGTCGCGTCCGTCGTGTCCGTCGCCGTCGGGGTGATCTTCTGGGGCTGGTCCGCGGGCTACGCGGGCGTCGCCGCCGCGGCCGTGGCCTTCCCGCCGCTCTCCGGGCTGTACGGCGGCGGATGGCTGATCGCGGGCGTGCTCGGCGGGCTGATCATTCGCAAGCCCGGCGCCGCCCTGTACTGCGAGCTGCTCGCAGCGATCGTCGAGGGCTTCCTCGGCACCCACTTCGGCTGGACCGTCGTGATCTCCGGGCTGATTCAGGGCGCCGCCGCCGAGCTCGGGTTCGCCGCGTTGCGCTACCGCCGCTGGAACCTGCCGGTCGCGCTGCTCGCCGGCGCCTTCGCCGGGCTCGCGATGGGGGTCAGCGAGAACCTGCTCTACAACGTCGCGTGGGCCGCCCAGTGGCAGCAGGTCTACGTCGTCTTCACGACCATCTCCGGCACGGTCATCGCGGGGCTGCTCTCCTGGCTCGCTGTGCGCGCTCTCGGCCGCACGGGCGTGCTCTCCGGGCTCGCCTCGCGCAAGGCCGCCTCCGAATCGGTCGTCTGAATGCTCTCCCCGCGCTCCGGGTACGGCGCGGGCATCCTCCGGCCGGCCACGATCACCGCGTCCGGCTGGGGCTGGCAGCACTCCGGACGTCCCGTCAAGGCTGTGCACGACCTCGAGCTGCGGATCGAGCCCGGGGAGCGCGTGCTGCTGCTCGGTCCGTCCGGCGCCGGTAAGTCCACCCTGCTGCACGCGATCGCGGGCGTGCTGGGCGACGACGTGGACCACGCCGAGTCCGGCCGCCTGCTGGTCGACGGCGAGCCGGCCGCGGCCCAGCGCGGCCGGGTCGGCCTCATGCAGCAGGATCCCGAGACCCAGGTCGTGCTGTCCCGGGTCGGCGACGACGTCGCGTTCGGCGCCGAGAACCTCTGCGTGCCGCCCGCGGAGATCTGGCCGCGGGTGACCGCCGCGCTCGCCGCCGTCGGCCTCGACCTGCCGCTGGACCACCCGACGTCGGACCTGTCCGGCGGGCAGAAGCAGCGCCTCGCGCTGGCCGGGATCCTGGCCATGCGACCGGGCGCGCTGCTGCTCGACGAACCGACCGCCAACCTCGACCCGGCCGGCGTGCTCGAGGTCCGGGACGCCGTGGTGCGGACCCTGGACGCGACCGGCGCGACGCTGGTCGTTGTCGAACACCGGGTCGCGGTCTGGGCCGATGTCGTGGACCGGATCGTCGTGCTCACGCCGTCCGGCGGCGTGCTGATCGACGGAACGCCCGCCGACGTGCTCACCCGCGCGCGTGCGGCCCTGGTCGGCGCCGGGGTCTGGGTGCCCGGCTACGTGCCGCCGACCCGGGTGCGCGCGTCGAGGCCGGGTGAGCCGCCGGTGCTGCTGACCGCGACCGACCTCGCCGTCTCGCGCGAGCAGGCCCGACGACGGCGCCCGGCCCCCCTCCCCGCGGCGTCGGGCATCGACGCCGTCGTGCGGGCCGGCGAGGCGCTGACCGTGACCGGGAACAACGGCGCCGGAAAGTCCACCCTCGCGCTGACCCTCGGCGGGCTGCTGCCCGTGCATGCGGGCTCGCTGGCCGCCACCGGCGCGCTGCGCGCCCACAGCCCCGCCGCGGCTGGGACCGCCGGGGGCACGGTCGGCTCGAGCCCCGCCGCCTGGAGCTCGGCCGAGCTCATCGCGCGTATCGGCACCGTCTTCCAGGAGCCCGAGCACCAGTTCGTCACGCACCGCGTGTACGACGAGCTGGCGTTCGGCCCGCGCCAGGTCGCCAAGGCGTCCGCCCGCCGCAGCCGGGTATCCCCGCCGGACAGCGCCGAGGTCACGAGCCGGATCGACGAGCTGCTCGAGCGGCTGCACCTGGCCCACCTCGTCGACGTCAATCCGTTCACCCTGTCCGGCGGGGAGAAGCGGCGACTGTCGGTCGCGACGGTCCTCGCGACCAGCCCCGCGGTGCTCGTGCTGGACGAACCGACCTTCGGCCAGGATGCGAACACCTGGGCCGAGCTGGCGTCCCTGCTGATCGACCTGCTCGACGCCGGCAGCGCCGTCGTCTCGGTCACGCACGACACCGAGTTCACCGCCGCGCTCGGCGGGACCGGCCTGCACCTGGGCCCGCCCGCCCCGCAGCTGGACGCGGCGACGACGAGCGGCGGCCGCGCATGACCACCCGGATCCACGACACCGCGCGCCTGGCCCGCGCCAACCCGATCGCGAAGCTCGCCGCCGCGTTCGCGCTCACCATCGCCCTCGTGCTCACCGTGGACTGGGTCTCGGCCACCGTCGCGCTGGCGTTCGAGCTGGCCGTGCTCCCGCTGACCGGGCTGACCTACGCGATGCTGATCCGCCGCGGCTGGCCGATCCTGGCGGCGGCCGTGATGGGCGGGTACAGCACCGCCCTGCTCGCGCCCGACGGCGGCGGCACGGTGCTGGACCTCGCCATCGTCACCTTCAGCGCCGACTCGATCACGGCCGGCGTCGCGATCCTGCTGCGCGGACTGGCGATCGCGCTGCCGGGCGTCATGGTGCTGACCTGCACCGATCCGACCGACCTCGCCGACGGCCTCGCCCAGAAGCTCCGCCTGCCGCACCGGTTCGTGCTCGGTGCGCTGGCCGCGATGCGCCTGGTCGGGCTGCTGATGGAGGAGTGGCGCACCCTCGGGATGGCCCGCCGGGCCCGCGGGGCCGGCTCGCACGGCGGGTGGTGGGCGCGGCTGGGCGCCGAGGCCTCCCAGGGGCTCGCGCTGCTGGTCCAGGCGATCCGCCGCGCGACCCGGCTGGCGGTCACCATGGAGGCGCGCGGCTTCGGGGGCGCGCAGCGCACCTGGGCGCGGGCGAGCACCTACTCGCGGATCGACGTCTGGGTCTACGCCGGCGGGGTCCTGGCGTCCGCCGCCGCGATCCTCGCGGCCATGGCGGCGGGCACCTGGAACCCCATCTGGGGCTGAGCGCGACGCTAGGCTGGTCGGATCACGGTGGTGGGGCTCACCTTCAACCGCGGCACGAGTGCCGCCAACGGTCCCTGGTCTTTTCACGAGGCACGAGGGTGGAGACTGCCGTGATCCCGCGACAGCCCAGCCTCCTCAGATGGGGGAGAACCTGATGAGCGGCACCGAAGAATTCTCGATCACGGACCTGCATGCGTTGGAGATCCTGGACTCGCGCGGCAACCCGACGGTGCAGGTGGACGTCCGGCTCGGCTCCGGCGCGACGGGTCGCGCCGGGGTGCCGTCCGGAGCCTCGACCGGCACGCGGGAAGCGGTCGAGCTGCGCGACGGCGATCTGACCCGGTACGGCGGCAAGGGCGTGACGGGCGCGGTCGCGAACGTCAACGGTGAGCTGAAGGACCTGCTCGCAGCTCGTGCCTGGTCCTCCCTCGCACAGGTCGACGCCGCGATGTCCGACGCCGACGGGACCGGCATCAAAGCGCGGCTCGGCGCCAACGCCACCGTCGGGGTGTCCATGGCGCTCGCCCGCGCGCTGGCAACCGGAGGCGAGCTCTACGAGTCCCTGACCCCCGGCGGGGTCGCGCCCCGACTGCCCGTGCCGCACTTCAACGTGCTCAACGGCGGGGCGCACGCACCCAACTCGCTGGACTTCCAGGAGTTCATGATCGCCCCGATCGGGGCGCCCTCGATGGCCGAGGCGGTGCGAGCCGGAGCCGCGGTGTACGCGAAGCTGCGCGGACTGCTCCAGGCCGCGGGATTCGCCACCGGCCTCGGCGACGAGGGCGGGTTCGCCCCCGATATCACCCGCCCGGAGGACGTGCTGGCCCTGCTGGTCCAGGCGATCGAGGGTGCGGGGTACAGCGCGGGCCGCGGCGGCGTCGCGATCGCGCTCGACCCCGCGGCGAGCGAGTTTTACTCCGATGGCGCCTACCACGTCGCCGGGGAGTCCCTCAGCAGCGCGGACATGACCGAGCGGTATGCCGCGATGGTCGCCGACTACCCGGTCTGGTCGATCGAGGACGGGCTCGCGGAGGGTGACTGGGACGGCTGGGTCGCCCTCACCGAACGGCTGGGCGGCACGACGCAGATCGTCGGGGACGACATCTTCGTCACCAATCCCGCGATCATCACCGAGGCGATCGAGCGCAAGGTCGGCAACTCGGCGCTGATCAAGCTCAACCAGATCGGCACCGTCACCGAGACCCTCGAGGCGATGCGGCTGTGCCGCGAGGCCGGCTACACCCAGATGGTGTCCCACCGGTCCGGGGAGACCGCGGACAGCTTCATTGCCGACCTGACCGTGGCGACCGGCTGCGGGCAGCTCAAGTCCGGCGCACCGGCGCGTGGCGAACGCGTGGCGAAGTACAACCGTCTGCTGGAGATCGCCGCAAGCACCGACCTGCCGTACGGGCTTGCTGAATGAGGTCGCGCCCACCTGCGGAATCAGGCACGGCCAAACCCCGGTGGTTCACCCGCGGGGTCGGCGCGATCGGCGCGGCCTCGTTCTTCTCCGACGCCGGTCACGAGGTCGCCACCAGCGTCCTGCCGACCTTCCTGAGTTCCACGCTGCACACCGGGCCGGGGGTCCTGGGGGCCATCGAGGGCATCTCGGACGGACTGATCGGCCTGAGCAAGCTCGCCGGGGGACCGCTGTCGAACGACCCCGCCCGGCGCGGGAAGCTCGCCTCGGGCGGGTACCTGGTCACGGCGCTCGCGACGTCGGCCATCGGGCTGACGACCGCGGTGTGGCAGGTCGCCGGCCTGCGGGCGCTCGCCTGGATGTCCCGCGGGATCCGCTCCCCGGCGCGGGACACGCTGCTGATCTCCCTGGTGCCGCGCGAGGCGTACGGCCGGGCGTCGGGCGTCGAGCGGGCCGGTGACAACGCCGGCGCGATCGTCGGACCGCTGCTCGCGGCCGCCCTCGTGGGGGTGGTGGGGATCCGACACACGATCCTGCTCGCGTTCATCCCGGGGATCTTCGCGGCGGTCGCGATCACGGTCGCGGCCCGCGAGGCCCGCCGGACCGTGGCGCCCGTCGAGGGGCGGCGCACGCTCTCGTTCAACCTGCGCGAGCTGCGCCGGGCGGGGCTCGCGCGCGCGCTCGCCCCGGTCGCGCTGTTCGAGGTGGGCAACGTCGCGACCACCCTGCTGATCCTGCGCGCGACCGACCTGCTGCATTCCGGCGGGCGCAGTCTCGCGGCCGCGACCGGCGTCGCGATCCTGCTCTACGCGGCGCACAACGGCGCCGCGACCCTCGGAGCGCTTGCCGGGGGACACCTCGCGGACCGCACGAACCCGCGCCGGGTGTTCGCCATCGGGTGCGTGAGCTACGTCGCGGGTTACGGTCTCTTCGCGTGGGGCTCCCACGCCTGGCCGGTGATCCTGGGCGCCTTCCTGCTCGCCGGGGCCGGCATCGGGTTCGCCGAGACGGCCGAGTCGACCGTCGTGGCACTGATGCTGCCCGACCACCTGCGCGGCAACGGGTACGGCGTGCTCGGACTGGTCCAGTCGATGGGGGGTCTGGGCGCATCCCTGATCGTCGGGTTGCTGTGGGCGGTGGTGTCCCCGACGCTCGCCTTCGGGTACGCGGCGGCCCTGATGGTCGCCGCGGTGCTCGCGGCGGGATTGATCCGACCCCGCACGACGTCGACGGAACGGGAGGTCGCGGACCAGTGAACGACCCAGTCGTCGAGGTGCCCGCCACCGCGTCCCTGCAGGACCGCTACGCCATCCGCCGACGCTCCGCGACGCGCCCGCCGGTCTGGGACGTCGCGCTCACGATCGCCGTCGGCGGGGCGCTCGGGGCGATCGCCCGCTACGCCGTGAGCACCGCATGGCCGCACCCGCCGGGCGGCTTCCCGTGGACCACGTTCGCCATCAACGTGACCGGGTGCCTGCTGATCGGCGCCCTGATGGTGGTGCTCACCGAGCTCGCCGGCCACCCGCACCGGTTGATCCGGCCCTTCCTCGGGGTCGGGATCCTCGGCGGGTTCACGACGTTCTCGACCTACACCGTCGACACCCAGCAGCTGATCTCCGCAGGCAACCCGGGCCTCGCGCTGGGGTACCTGTTCGGCACGCTCGCCGCGGCGCTGGTCGCCGTCCAGGTCGGTGTCGTCGCGGCGAGGCTGCTCACCCGTCTGCCTACTCGAAGAAGGCCCAGGAGAGGACGCGCATGAATCCCGAGGACAAGGCGCTGCGGCTGACGGTCTACATCGGTGAGGCCGACCAGTGGCACCACAAGCCCCTGTACAGCGAGATCGTGCACCGCGCGCACGCCGCGGGCCTCGCGGGAGCGGCGGTGTTCCGCGGGTTCGAGGGCTTCGGGGCGTCCCACCACATCCACACCACGCGCATGCTCAGCGTGAGCGAGCACCTGCCCGTCGCCGTCGTGATCGTGGACACCGAGGAGCGCGTGCGCGCGTTCCTGCCCCAGCTCGACGAGCTCGTCCAGGCAGGCCTGGTGATCCTCGACCCGGTGGAGGTCGTGCGGTACATCGGCCGGCGCACCCAGGCACCGGACTCGTGACGATCCTGCTCGTCGCGCTCGGCGCCGCGCTGGGGGCACCCCTGCGCTACTTCACCGACCGCACCATCCAGGCCCGGCACGACTCGGTCTTCCCGTGGGGCACGCTCACGGTCAACGTCGTCGGGTCGCTGCTGCTCGGGTTCCTGCTGGGGGGAGCGGCCGCGGGCGGCGTGTCACCCGCGGTGGTCGCGGCCGGCGGCGCCGGTTTCTGCGGCGCGCTGACGACGTACAGCACGTTCGGCTACGAGACGGTCCGGCTCGCCGAAGGCGGCTCGGTGCTGTACGGGTTCGGCAACGCGATGATCAGCCTCGCCGCCGGCCTCGGCGCCGCGTGGCTCGGGCTGACGATCGCCGGCGCCGTGTGGGGGTGAGCGGCTCGAGGTCGGGTCGATCCCGCCACCGCCCGCGCGGCCACCGCGCTAGCCGAACTCGAACAGGAACTTGATCGGCGCCCAGAGGGTCGCAAGGAGCACGCGAAACCACGACTTCCCGGATGCGCGAGCGAACTTGAACGAGAGATACACGTACGCGGTCATTCCGACCGCGAAGAACACCAGTGCTGTGAGGTCTAGCCACATCGGCAAGGTGACGAACCAATCGACGGCAAAAACGAGTCCCCCTACCGCACCGAGGAAGAAGGCCACGACGAGCCCGGGGGTGATCGGGACGGCACCCGAGGGTGTTGGCTCCGCAGAGGGCGACGACATCAGGACTGCCTCACAGCGCGAACCGGTAGTCGCCAGCGGTGGGCAAGGCCCACGCCGCCCGCGACACCCGCAAGAGCACTGATCGGCAACAGGCCGAACACCAGGTGCATCTTGTGGACGGCATCCTCGTTGCAGAACCGTCCAAAATTGACGTCGGAGAGGGAGTCCACGAACTCGGGCTGCGGATCGAAGTACGCGGTGAGCGCCGTCCCCTGGCACTGATCCATGATCGACACGTCGCCGTGCGGCCCGAACGCGAGAGCGCCGGCGATCACGACGCCGAGGAGAGCGCCGGAGAGGACGAGCAGGGGCGCCGTCAGGGTTCGGCCGGCCGCGGCGCGCTCGACGGACGCGCTGCTGGACTTCACCGCGACGACGACCGCGAAGGTGAGGCCGGCGACGGGCGCGGTCCAAGCGGCAACGACCGGCCAGGCGCCGCCGGTCGTTGCCGCCACCGTCGCTGCCACGAGAAGCGCGACCGTCACCGCGGCGACCAGGCCACGGCGAACTGCCGGCGCGGAGCTCGCGCGTCTCAACGTCCTGACCAGTGCCATTGCCATCCTCAACGATCCTGAGTGGTCGCTCCCGCTGGAGAATACGCAGAATCCGACGGCAACAGGACGACTGGCAGGCAACGTCACCCGGGCGAAACCAGGTCAGGGCCTCGCGCCGTCGACGCCGCGCGCTACAACGCGGCGCGGCGGTCCGGGGGAACGCCGACCGGGATCGTCGACGGCGCCCACGAACCGACGTCCGTGCAGCCCTCGGCGCAGTACGTGCCGCACGCCGGGCAGACCCACACCAGGTGTCGGCGCTCGCGCGTGCACGAGCAGGACACCGAGCGCTCGGACGGGCGCCCCGGGCCGTCCATCGTCCAGCGATGGCCGCGTGGGCAGCCGGCCGGGGGGATCAGCTGGTAGCCGCGCGGGGTGCGCCGCCATCGTGACCAGTCCACGTCCGCCATCGAACAAGTGTACGAGTATTTTGCGACGTACGAGGCACGGGTCCGGCAGGCAGCCCAGTCACTGGCCCTTCACGATGGAACCCGAGCCGATCACGGTGTGCTTGGGGGCGGGCATGACCGAACCGGCGCCGTGCACGGATTCCCAGATGGCTTGGTTGTAGACCTGTTCGTCGATCTGGTCCTCGGTGGTTGTGCTCTGGGCTCCCGACTGCTGCGCCATCGGCGCGGTGGCCCCGTTCAGGGTCCGCATGTCGTAGACGGGCCTGACCGCCGAGTAGGACGTGTTGTTCGGGGTCGCCGTGAACGACGCGCTCATCGGCGTCGCGAAGGCGTCGAACTGGGTCAGCGGCTGGATGCCGACGATCAGCCCGATGGTGCGAATCATCGACGCGGTGCTGTAGAAGGTCGAGTCGACCTTGCCCGTCTGGGTGTACGGGCTGATCGCCAGGGCCATGGTGCGGTGCGCGTCGACGTGGTCGGGACCGTTCTGGGCGTCGTCCTCGGTGACGAAGATCGCCGTGTCCTGCCAGATCGCGGAGTGGGACACCGTCTCGACCAGCCGTCCCAACGCAAAGTCGTTGTCCGCGACGTAGGCTCTCGGGGTCGGCTCCCCGACCTGGGTGGCCCGGGTGTGGTCGCCCGGCAACCGAACGAGCTGGACGGTGGGCACCGTGTGCGCGGCCACGTTCGCCAGGAAGTCCCTGGTCCACTCGTCCACCCGAGCGGTCCCGCAGCTGGTGACCAGCGGCGGGAAGGTGCCACTGGAGTCCGGGCAGTTCAGGTCGAATCCGCGGTAGCCGTGGTCGGTCTGGGCGTTGAGGACCGGGTCGTGGGCATTGAACACACCGGCGTCGTTCTGTACGTACAAGCCATAGTTCCGGAAGCTGACCCCGCCCGTGGCGAGCCGCTGCCACAGATAGGCGTCGCCGGGCTGCTGGGCGGCGATCTCCGGGTCGCCGCTCTCGCTGGGGTACGGGGCCTTGCGGCCGGAATAGCTGGCCGGCCACATCTGCTCGGCGTACGGATTGGAGTTCGCCGAGACCACCCAGTTCCAGCCGTTGGCGCTCA
>NZ_DATCNW010000165.1:0-51144 GCF_036565025.1 Pengzhenrongella sp. | reverse complement strand
CGAGTCGGCCGAGCCGCGGAGAACCAACCGGGCCCGACCCGCCAAGCCCCAATGGTCGCAACTTAGGACCCCCTGCCAGTCGCCCCCGAGCGGGGATCCTCCTCTGGATCCCGCCTGCGTGGACCTTAAGTTACGTCCATTGCGCACTACCCCGTCGGTGACGTCACCGCCAGGGAGTGGCACCTCTGCCTCGTCACGCCCTTGCAGGACCTCCGCGACCACCCATGAGGGGGGATCCTCATCTCGTGGTTCCGGGCTCGCGATCATCGCCCGATTCTGGCGCTACCACGCGAGCACCACGTGATAGGCAAGGGACCTCCTCGGTCAGCTCATCCGGAATCGCGCCGAGAGCGCATACCGCAGGAGCACCACGTCCTCGATCAGGCGCACCTCGGCGAGGGTTGCGCGCCGGTCCGGGTTCCAGGGGAACCGTCCGTCGCTGACGAACCGCGGCGCACGGGAGTCGCCGACGAAGAAGGGGGCGACGACCAGCTGCAGCTCGTCGGCCAGGTCGGCGGTCAGGAACTGCGTATGCACGGTTCCGCCGCCCTCGACCATGAGCCGCCGGACGCCCCGGGTGTAGAGGTCCTCGCTGACCCACTGCATGTCCACCGGCCGGCCGGCGTCGACGACCGTCGCCACCCGACCGAGCCGGTCGCGAGCCTGCGCCACCGCCGCGCTCGCGCAGTAGACCAGCTTCTCGCAGTCGCCGGCGGCGAAGAAGTTCGCGCGCGGGTCCAGCTCAGCCCGCGCGGTCACGGTCACCTTGATCGGCGATGGCCCGTGCCCGTTGGCGACCCGCTCGTCCTGTCGCGCCTTCGTCCGCACCAGGAGGCGCGGGTTGTCGTTCCGGACGGTGGCCGCGCCCACGAGGATCGCGTCGCAGGCCGCGCGAACGGCGTCCACGCGGTCGAGGTCGGCGTCGTTGGACAGCTGCAGGCGCTTCTCGGTCGCGCCGTCGAGATAGCCGTCGAGGGACGTGGCGCAGCTCAGGAGGGTGTACGGACGGTCAGCCACGGGCGGCACCTTCCAGCACGGCGGGGGAGGGTACCGGCGGTGGGGACGAGCCTGGCCGGCCATCGGCTCGGGAGCCCCGACGGAGCCAGGCCGCAACGAGTACGACGGCCCCGGGCAGGCTGGCGACGAACACCAGGACGCCGTACACGACGGCGGTAGCGACGCCCTGGTCCGCGCCCAGCCCGGCCATGGCGAACACCCAGGCGGCGGCGCCCTCGCGCGGACCCCAGCCGGCGATGTTCGTGGGGATTCCCATGGCCAGCAGCACGAGCAACGCCAGCGGCAGCATCCGGGCCGGTGACGCGGTCGACCCGGCGGTCCGGGCGGCGATCAGGAAGGTCGCAGCATGGCCGGCCACCACGACTGCGGAGGCGAGCACGATGCCGGGCCACGCCCGCGGCGCCAGCAGCCCGTTGCGGACGTCGGCGGTCGCCGTGCGCAGGTTGCGTCCCCATCGCGACGACCCGCGCGCAGGAAGGGTCCGCCCCAGGAGGACAACGCCCGCCCCTGCCGCCACGATGGCGGCCGCCACGACCGGCATGGATGCTCGCATCGGCGACGGCGCCAGGAGCAGAACGGTCGTCACCAGCACGAGCTGGACGACCTGCCCGGCGGAGCGTTCCCAGGCGACGGCCCGCAGGCCTCGGCTCCGGTCGCCGACCTCGCGGCCGTGGCGCACGCCACGGTGCACGTCGCCGAGCACCCCGCCGGGGAGCGTCGTGTTGAGGAACTGCGACCGGTAGTACGCGGGGACGGCGGTGCGCATCGGCAGGCCGACTCCGAGACCGCGAGCGACCAGGCTCCACCGCCAGGCGCAGCAGACGGTGGTCAGCGCCGCGATGCCGGCCGCCGCCGCCGCCGACCATCCGTCGACCCTGCGGACGGCGTCGACGAATGGGCCGGCACCGAGGCGCCAAACCAGCACCGACAGGATCGCGGCGCCGCCCAGCAGCCGCGCCGACCTCCACACGGCCCGGGAGTGCGTCGCCCTTGTCGTGTCGGGTTCGTCGGTCCGTCGGGTGGTCATCGGGGCCAGGCCATCAGATCGTGGTGGTGCACCTGGACGCTCAGCCGGCCGGCCGTCGCCTCGGCCGCCCGACTCCGCGCGTACCCCGCGGCCGCGAGAGCCAGCCCTGGTTGCTGCTCGAACGCGGCAGCCACCCAGCCCCTGAACCACTCACCCGTCAGTGCGGCTTGGTCGGCGTCGAGCAGCCAGGGGCTGGGCCGGACGGCGACGTCCATGCCGAGCCGGGTGAATGCGTCGGCTGCGGCTCCGACGGCGTCCGGACCGAGCAGGCGCCGGCCCCCGGTCGTGCGGCGCTGGTGGGCGTTGAACGCGCCGGCGATGTGCGCGTCGTACGGATCGGCGGGCCTGAGATCGACGCGGCCGATCACGGAGATCGTGATCAGCACGGGACAGCCGGCGCGCGCGCAGGTCGTGACGAATCGTTCGAGCTCGTCCGCGGTCAGCATGTCGAGCAGCGCGGAGGCGGTGATCAGGGACGCGCCGGCCAGGTCGGCTTGGTCGAGCCGGGTGACGTCGCGCTGCCGGGTCTCGACGGTGACCACGGCTCCGTCGGCGGCCCCGGCGGGCATCGTCGCGGCGGCATGGGCGAGCAGATCGGCATCCCGGTCGTACAGCACCCAGTGCTGCCTCCCGGTCAGCCGCGGCGCGAGCCAGCGTCCCATCGACCCGGTGCCGCAGCCGAGGTCGTGGATGGTCGCTCCGCCGCCGGCCGGTAGGTGCGGCCGGAGCTGCTCGACGAGGTCGACTGCGCGGGCCGCGCCGTCGGCCGCCTCCCGCAAGCCCAGCCACGCCGGGCTCACTCGGACCGTTTCGGCACTCATGGCGCCACCTCGGCCAGGACCTGGGAAACCCGAAGTGCGGTGGAGGACCACGCGGGCAGGACGCCGCGGCGCTCGTGGGCCACCTCCCGGAACCGTCGCCGCGTGCTGGTGTCGCCGAGCCAGCGGCGCAGCGCTGCCGCGAGGGCCGCAGGGTCGTCGGGCGGGACCAGCAGGCCGGGCCGGCTCCCGTCGGCCCCGCGCCCGAGGGCCTGCGGCAGTCCGCCCACGTTCGTCGCGACGACGGGGAGCCCGCGCGCGAGCGCCTCGGTGACGACCATGGCGTACGTCTCGGCGCGGGAGGCCAGCACCAGGGCGTCGGCGGCGGCGTACGCGGCGTCGAGGTCGGCGCCCGTGCGTGGCCCGGCGAGGAGTACCCGATCACTGATCCCGCCATCCCGGGCCTGGCGCCCGAGGCGGTTGACGAAGCCCGGGTCGCGGGTGAGGGCGCCCACGCACACGCAGCGCCACGGCAGGTCCACGATCTCGGTCAGAGCCTCGAGCAGCACGTCGTGTCCCTTGCCGGGGATCACGGCCGCGACACAGAGCAGCTCCCCGCCGGACGCCGTCCCCGGGGCGAGCTCGGCCGCCTCGACGCCGGGCTCCGCGACGTGGACTTGAGCGGGCCGCAGCGCGTACCGGTCGAGCAGCCAGGATCGGGTCCACGCGCTGGTCGTGACGACGGCGGCGGCGGCCGACAGGACGGAGCGTTCCCGAGCACCGGCAACCTCCGCACCCACACAGTCGCGACCCAGCGGCATGTGCACGAGGACGACCAGACGCAGCCGAGCCGACTCGGGCACCAGCACCTCCGGGGCCGTCGAGGCGATCAGTCCGTCGACCAGGACGACGGCGCCATCGGGCAGCTCCGCCATCGCCCGGGCGAGCCCGGCCCGCGCGGCCGCGTCCGGTCGGGGCCACGAGCCCGGCACCGGGTGCTCGCGCACGGACCAGCCGAGGGCGGTGAGCCCCCGGCAGACCCGGCGGTCGTAGGCATTGCCGCCGCTCGGTTGAGCCGGGTCATCGATGCCGTCCGGCACGACGACGTGCACTGCGGTCATAGTGCTCGCTCGTAACTCGCCCACGCGATGTGCGACTCCCGCAGCGTGACCTCGATCGACGCCAGTCCGCGGGCGCCGTCGCCGAGGGCACCACCCTGCACGCGCTCGGCGAGTCGGTCGGCGACCACCTGGGCCAGCGCCTCGGTGGAGGTGTTCATGCCGGCGAACGCAGCCTCGTCGTCGAGATTGCGGTAGCTGAGGTCGCCGACGACGGCGTGCAGCTCCTGCGCCGCCCGCCCCATGTCGACCACGATGTTGTCGGCGTCGAGAGCTGCCCTGCGGAACGTCGCGTCGACGACGAAGGTCGCGCCGTGCAGGCGCTGCGCCGGTCCGAACACCTCGCCGCGCAAGCTGTGGGCGACCATCATGTGGTCGCGGACGGTCACACTGAACATGAGCTACGCACCGCCGTAGTTGAGGGTGTGGCAGAGCGCCGGCAGGCTCCCACCGGCCAGCCGGGCCATCACGTCGGGCAGCTCCTCGAAGCGCGATGATCCGGTGATCAGCGCGTCGAACGCGGGATCGCGCAACAGGTCCAGGGCGAGCTCCAGGCGCGCGGCGGCCGTGCGGCGCCCGCGTCGGGCCGCGGACACCACGCCGACCTGGCTGGCACGAATCCCCAGCCGCCCGGAATGAAAGGCACCACCGAGCGACAGGTTGACCTCGGCATCGCCGTACCAGCTGAGATCGATCACGGTGCCCTCGGGGGCAAGCAGGTCCAGCGACCGTTGGAGACCGGCGGACGTCGCGCTGGTGTGCACCACGAGGTCACGGCCGCCGTCCGCATCAGCCGGCAGCGCGAAGCCGACGTCGAGCGTGGCCGCGACGTCGGCCCGCGACGCGTCGACGTCGACGAGGGTCACCTGGACGCCGGGAATCTGGGTGAGGAGGCGAGCGACGCTGCAGCCGACCATGCCGGCGCCGACGACACTGATCCGGTCGCCGAGGAGGGGTGCGGCGTCCCACAGGGCGTTGACCGCGGTCTCGACCGTGCCGGCGAGCACCGCCCGCGCCGGCGGCACGTCGTCGGGCACGACGACCACCGCCTCCGCCGGCACCACATAGGCGCTCTGGTGCGGGTAGAGGCAGAACACGGTGCGCCCGCGCAGCTCCGCCGGGCCCTGTTCGACGACGCCGACGTTCAGGTAGCCGTACTTGACCGGCCCCGGGAACTCGCCGTCCTGGAACGGCGCTCGCATCGCGGAGTACTGGCTCGCGGGGACGCCGCCACGGAAGACCAGCGTCTCGGTGCCCCGGCTCACCCCGGAGTGCAGCGTTCGCACCAGCACCTCACCGGGACCCGGCGCGCTCAGCGGCGCAGGCCGGATCTCGCCCACGCCGGGTTCACGGAGCCAAAATGCGCGTGCCTCACTCAACAACCCGCTTCACCTACCCAGGCCCCGAACTGAACGGGGCATCGCACTTCTCGTCGTGTCGTCGTCGTACCCAACCACGGCCGAGCGGTGCCTCGGGTTCAACCCCGGGGCGGCGAACCTGGACCGACACTCACACCTTCTCGGCCACGATGGCGAACTTGCGGACCCGTCCTTGCCGAAGCCAGGCGCTCCAGAGCCGGTGGAGGTCCAGCAGATCGTCCAGTGCTGGGCGTCCGATCTGCGCCGCGATTCCGGTCGCATCGGCGGCAAACGCGTTCATCAACGAGTCCGCGACGGCGCGGTGGGACCGACTGCAGTCGACCTGCCAGCGGACGACCAACCCGACCTGCTCCAAGCACGCGCGCATCTCCCGCAGGGGGGTGAGCCAGACCGTGTCGTCGTCGGGCATGCTCGCCCGCTCAGCCTCGGTGAGCGGCATGCCCTCCTCCATCGTGAAGGCGAACCGCCCCCCGGTCGTCAGCGCGCGGGAGACCTCCCGAAGCAGCGTCTGCTTCTCCCGAAAGGCGAGCATGGTCTCGAACAGCAGGACCACGTCGAACGGGCCGGGGGGGATCGGGGGGATCCGGGAGACCTCGAAGCGACAGGGCAGGTCGGCGGCGCGCTCGCGTGCGATGTCGATGGCGCTGGCGCTGAGATCCAGCCCGAGATAGGTGCAACCCAGCTCGCGGGTGATGAGCCGCCCGGGCCCGGCAACTCCGCAGCACAGGTCGAGCACGCTGACCCCGGGCGCGATGCCGGCCCGACCGGCAAGGGCGCGAATCTCCCGGGCGCCCATGAAGCTCTCCTGCCCGACGAACTCGCCCGGGGCGTACGCCGACGCGCGGGCTCGCTGCAGGGCCCGGACGAATGGGGTGCGCTCGTCCTGCTTCATGACTGACCCACCCAGACGCGGTTGACGATCTTCGCCCCCTTCCCGCCGGCCCGGAATGAACCGGACCATGGTGTTGACCGTTGTAGTTCACGTACCCACGGACACGGAGGTACGGTGCGAGTGGAACAGGTCGGCCCGGTGACCGGGCGGATCGCCGACGAGCTGCCGCCGGCCGACCCGTCCGATGGTCCTCCGCGGCAGCGGCTCGCGGGCCTGGATGGCCTCCGGGGTCTGGCCGCGCTGTTCGTGGTGGTGAACCACGTCTTCCTGCGCGCGTTTCCCGGCTACCCGGTGGACCGGGCACCCTTCTGGGCCGCCTGGTTCATCTACGGGCGGTTCGCCGTCGTCGTGTTCATCGTGCTCTCCGGCTTCTCGCTGGCGCTGGCGCCGGCACGTCACGGCTGGCGGCTCGACGGGGTCGCCCGGTTCGCGCGCCGGCGGGCCCGCCGCATCCTCCCGGCGTACTGGGCCGCGCTCGCGTTCAGCCTCGCCGTGGCGTGGCTGCTCGTCCCTCCGCCGGGGGAGGGGGCGCCCGACGCGCGATCGGTCCTCGTCAACGGCCTGCTGGTGCAGAACCTCGTCGGCGCGCCGAGTCCCAACCGAGCGTTCTGGTCGATCGCCGTCGAGGCCCAGCTGTACGTCGTGTTCCCGCTGCTGCTGGTGCTGGTCCGCCGCTGGGGCACGACCGCCATGGTCGCCACCGTCACGCTCGTCGTGGCGACCGTCGGGGTCCTGGGGCCGCACGTCCCTCGCCTGGACGTCTTCGTGATCCAGTCACCGCCCGACCTCGCCGCGCTGTTCGCCGTCGGCATCCTGGCTGCCGGCATCGTGGCGGGTGCGGGTGCGGGTGCGGGTGCGGGTGTGCGTCGCAGGTCGTGGCCGTGGTCGTGGCTCGCGCTCGGCGCGGTGACGCCGGTGATCGCGACGATCTCGAGGCGGGGTTCGGTGTGGACGCTCGACCACCTGTTGTGGGTCGACCTCGCGCTGGGCCCAGCCGTCGGGTGCCTGCTGGCCGGGCTGGCCACCGGCCGGCCGGCGCCCCTGCTGCGCCTGCTCGACGCGCGGCCGATGCGCAACCTCGGTTTGTCGTCCTACAGCCTGTACCTGACGCACGGCCCGATCGTCGTCGTCGTGTACGAGCTGGTCGTGGCCGGCCGGGTCCGCCAGGGGGTTCCGTCCTTTGTCGTCGCACTCGCCCTGGTGGTACCGCTGACGATCGTGTTCGCGCGGCTCTTCGCGTCGGCGTTCGAGATACCGTTCCGCCAGCGGCCTCGTCGGTCCGCGCGCATTCGATCGGCAATGAACCGAACCGGCGTCCCTCACGTACTACGGGCTACCACCACTGAGACGGAGACGCGGGTGCAGACGGTTCACGCCGGCCCGGTGACCGGGCTGATCGCCCAGGTGCTGCTGGTCGCAGTCCTTGCCGGGACCGTCGGGCTCAGCGGCGCCGGTTGGGTCGTCGGCATCGGCTGCGGGGTTCTCACGAACGCTCTGCTGGCTCGCGGCCTCGCTCGCTACCGCGCCGACCGGCTGGGACCAGCCAACAGGGTGACCCTCGCCCGGGCCACGCTTGTCGGCGGTGTCGCGGCGCTGACCGTGGACCCGTCCGCGCGGCCTGCGACGGTGACGACGCTGGTGGCGCTGACGGCCGTCGCGCTCACCCTCGACGCGGTCGACGGCCGGGTCGCGCGGCGAACGGGATCGGTGTCGGCCCTCGGCGGCACGTTCGACGGGGAGGTCGACGCGTTCCTGATGCTCGTCCTGAGCGTGTACGTCGCACGTACGGCCGGCGCCTGGGTGCTCGCGATCGGTGCCGCGCGGTACGCGTTCGGTGTGGCCGGCTGGCTGGTGCCATGGATGCGCAGAACGCTGCCGCCGCGCTATTGGCGCAAGGTCGTCACCGCGATCGTGGGCATCACCTTGGCGCTCGCCGTCTCGGAGCTTGCGCCCCGCCTCCTGACGACTGTGGCGCTTGTGGTTTCGCTCGCCCTGATTGCGGAGTCGTTCGGACGCGACGTGTGGTGGCTGTGGCGCCGCCGGAGCGTCGAGCTCGGCCGCGTCACCGTCTCGGCCGGGCGCCCTCGGCTCGGCGGCGAAGACATGCAGACCGCGAGCCGATGGAGCGAGGCGCGCGATGGGTAGCGCAGGCGTGGGCCGGGGGTTCCGCACCGCCGCGGGCTGGGTGACCACCACCCTGGCCTTTCTTCTCGTGTGGGTCGCTCTCGTCGGTCCGAACGAGCGCGGCGCGCTGACGCCCGGTGCCTTCGTGCGCATCCCGCTCGAGGCGCTGCTGTTCGCCGGACTGGTCCTCTTGCTGCCGCCGAGGGCGGGACGGGTCGCGGCGGTGGCCGCCGGCGTGACCCTGAGCCTGTTGGCCATGATGAAGGTCCTCGACATGGCCGCCTTCGTGGCGGTGAACCGGCCCTTCAACCCGTTGGTCGACGGAAGCTACTTCGGCTCCGCGGTCGGTGTCCTCAGTGACTCGATCGGCAGGACCGACGCGATCGTCGCCACGACGGCCGCCGCGCTCGCGGCCGTGGCGGTTCTCGTCTGCATGCCGTTGTCGGTGCTTCGGCTGACCCGGATCCTGGGCCGCCACCGCGCCGCCTCGCTCCGGGCCGTCACCGCGCTCGGGGTTGTCTGGACCCTCTGCGCCGTGGCCGGAGTTCAGGCCGCGCCCGGTGCGCCACTCGCCTCGAGCAGTGCGGCGCGTCTGGCCGTCGGCAAGCTGCGCCAGGTGTACGTCGGGCTCAAGGACCAGCGGGCGTTCGCGAAGACCACCGCCGTCGACGCCTTCGCCCGCACCCCGGGGGCGGATCTCCTGACCGGCCTGCGCGGCAAGGACGTCATCTTCGTGTTCGTCGAGAGCTACGGGCGCGTCGCGGTCCAGGGGTCCGACTTCTCGCCGCAGGTCGACGCCGTGCTGGACACCGGCACGAGCCGACTCCGGGCGGCCGGATTCTCGACCAAGAGCGCATTCCTCACCTCGCCGACGTTCGGCGGAATCAGCTGGCTGGCCCACTCCACCCTGCAATCGGGCGTGTGGATCAATAACCAGCTGCGCTATGACGACCTCGTCACGAGCAACCGATTCACCCTCAGCGACGCGTTCAAGCGCGCAGGCTGGCGCACGGTCAGCGACCTGCCGGCAGACAACGTCTACTGGCCGCAGGGGCGGTCGTTCTATCACTACGACAAGCTCTACGACAGCCTGAACGTCGGGTACGTCGGACCGAAGTTCAGCTACGCACCGGTGCCCGACCAGTACACCCTGGCAGCCTTCCAACGCCTCGAGCTCGCGAATCCCCATCGCGCCCCGGTGATGGCCGAGATTGATCTCGTGTCAAGCCACACGCCCTGGACGCCGTTGCCCCACCTGGTCGACTGGAAGCAGCTCGGTGACGGGGCAGTGTTCGACGCAATGCCCAAACAGGGCCCGTCGCCGGCCGCCGTGTGGAAGAACCCCACCCGGGTGCGGGCCGCATACGGGCAGTCCGTCGAATACTCGATGAACTCTCTCATCTCGTTCGTGCAGACCTACCACGACAAGAATCTCGTGCTCGTCGTCCTCGGTGACCACCAGCCCGCAACGATCGTCTCCGGCCAGGGCGCCAGCCACGACGTGCCGATCACGCTCATCTCCCACGATCCCGCGGTCATGAGCCGGATCTCCCCGTGGGGTTGGCAGGACGGACTGCGGCCCCGGCCGGACGCACCGGTCTGGTCGATGGACGATTTCCGCAATCGGTTCCTCGGCGCTTACGGACCGTAGCCGCATGCGCATGGGAGGCGACAGACCAGGGCGGCTGGGCCGATGAGGCGGGCGACGTCGGGTGTCCGAATTGGCTCTCGTTTTGTGGTTGCCATAGGTCTACGGTCGCGTGAGGCATCGGCGACGTTCAGGGCGAGGAAGACGGTCGACACGTGGTTTCTGAAGCAGTCCTGAGCAGCTTGCGCTCGGCCGTGGAGGCAGCGCCCGAGGACATCGCCATCCGGTTGCACCTCGCTCAGCTGCTCGACGCCGCCGGCTATCGGGAGGAGGCCGTCCGCCAGGCCGCCGCCGTGCTCCAGCGCGAGCCCACCAACGCCGAGGCGATCACGCTGATCACCGGGGGGCGGGAGCGGGCCGGCTCGAACGAGCGCGACCCCGTGGCCGGCACGGTGCCTGGTGCGAGCGGGTCGGGTGATCCCGACGACGTCCTTCGCCGCCTGGATGCGGAGCTCGTCGACGTCGTCCCGCCGCAATACGTCGACGCCCCGCGAGCGGCAACCGACACCTTCGACGTGGAACGGGTCGGTCTGCGCCTGTCCGACGTCGGCGGCATGGCCGAGGTGAAGGCTCGTCTGGAGGCGAGCCTGCTCGCGCCGCTGCGCAACCCTGAGCTGGCGCGCCTGTACGGGAAGTCCCTGCGCGGCGGACTGCTGCTCTACGGGCCGCCGGGGTGCGGCAAGACGTTCATCGCCCGAGCGGTGGCCGGCGAGATGGGCGCCCATTTTCTCGCGGTCTCGCTGGCCGACGTCCTCGACATGTACATCGGCAACAGCGAGCGCAACGTTCGGCAGCTGTTCGACGTCGCGCGCCGCAACTCACCCTGTGTGATATTTCTCGACGAGATCGACGCGCTGGGCCGCAAGCGCAGTCAGCAGCGCAACTCCGCAGCACGGGGCACCGTCAACCAGCTGCTCTCGGAGATGGACGGCCTGAGCAGCAACAACGACGGGGTCTTCGTACTCGGCGCCACCAATCACCCCTGGGACGTGGACGTGGCGCTGCGCCGTCCTGGCCGGTTCGATCGCATGCTGCTGGTCCTACCCCCCGACAAGCCGGCCCGGGAGGCGATCGTGCGCTACCACCTGCGGGACCGCCCGATCGCCAACGTCGATGCGGGCAAGGTCGCCCGCAAGACCGACGGCTTCTCCGGGGCGGACCTCGCGCATCTGTGTGAGACCGCCGCGGAGTTTGCGCTGCTCGACTCGGCGCGCACCGGCAACCCGCGGATGATCGGAATGGGCGACCTCGAGGCGGCCCTGACTCAGATCCGACCGTCGGTCGGCCCGTGGCTGGAGACGGCGCGCAACGTGGCTCAGTTTGCGAACTCCGACGGAACGTACGACGACCTGCTGGCCTACCTGCGCGCGCGTCGCCTGCTGTGATCGGCCGCGGATGACAAGCGCCGCCGAGGGTGCCGAGTCGGACCTCGACCGTGCCTCCGTGCTGTGTGACCTGCGGCGATGGGACGAAGCTGCTCGGCGGCTGCGCACGATTCTCGCAACCGATCCCCACAGCGAGAAGGGTCTGTGCCTGCTCGCCCGGTCGCAGATCGGCCAGCGCGCCTTCGACGAGGCGCTGCGAACGTCCCAGGCCGCGATCGCGGAGAACCCCGCGAACGACTGGCCACACCGCCTCGCCGGTCTCGCACTCGAAGGCCTCGGCCGGCACCCGGAGGCGCAGGCGATGGCGCGCACCGCCGTCCGCCTCGCGCCGCACGCCTCGCAATGCCACACCTATCTCGCCCGGGTGCTCGCCCGCAGCGGCTCGGACCTCGTTGAAGCACGCGCGGCGGCCGACCGGGCCGTGGCGCTCGCTCCGCACACGGCCGACTCCTTCCTGACCGTGGGCATGGTGGCCGCCGCGGATCGGCGCGACGACGACGCCGTCGCCGCGTTTCACCGCGCTCTGGCGATCGACCCGGACAACACTGGCGCCCACAACGAGCTGGGGCGCGTGCGGCTGGCGAGGAGCCAGAAGCGTGCGCGGGGCACGTTCGTCAACGTCGGCGGCCTCGCCCAGGCGGCGGACGGGTTTGCGGCCGCGGTTCGGGTGGACCCGCACGCGGCGGTGAGTCGGCGCAACCTGGACGTGGTCCTGCATCTGTTCCAGGTCAGGACCACTCAGGCGTTCGTGGTGGTCGCCTGGGTCGCGATGGTCGCTCATCGCTCGATCGGTTCGGATCTGGCCCGCGTGCTGCCGGCGGTCCTGCTCGCGTTTCCGTCCGTATTCGTGGTCAGGTTCGTTTCGCACCTGGGGCCTCAGGTGCGGGAGTATCTGCAGGGACTGCTCCGCAATCGGCTCATCGCAGGCGCCGTGGCCGCTGACTGCCTCGCGGTCGCCGGAATCGTGCTGGGTGCGGCGCTTCCACGCACCACCACGATCGCCTTCGGGTGCTCGTTCGCGCTCGCTCTCCTTGCGCTGCTGGCCATGGGGGTGCAGACCCGGCGGAACTTCCGGGCGCCCGTCGGCGTCACGCGGTACCGGATCAGCACCGCACGGCTGCGCATCGGGTTGCTGATGATGATCCTGACGCTGCCTGTCCTGCTCCTTCCGGTCGCGGGATCGGCGGAACCGGTGCCGCTGGATGTTGCGCTCGGCGGTGCGGCGGAGTTCGCCTGCCTGGTCATCCTGGCAGTCATGCTCCGCCGGTCCGGCGCGATGACGTGGCGCGGGCCGATGAGACGGCGGGCAGGGCGCAAGCGGGCAGGCGATCGCGCCGGGCCCGGTCCGGGCTCGGTCCACGGCTGATTTGCGCCGTCGACCGGGCCGGCACCCACTGCGGCCCTCACCTCGATCGGGAACATCCACCCTTGCAGATTGATTGAACACTCAAGTACATTGAGAGACGACCCGTCGGAGGACCCGCATGAACCCGAACCCCGTCAGCGCCGTGACCGGCGAGTTCGCCGACGCCGCCCGCAGCAACGCCGCCCGCAACGCCGCGCGCAACGCCGCCGTCGCGAACGCCGTCGCGCGCAACGCCGCCGTCGCCCGGACCGCTGCGGTCACCAACGCCGCATGAGGGCAGTCCGTCGAATACTCGATGAACTCCCTCATCTCGTTCGTGCAGGCCTACCACGACAACAATCTCGTGCTCGTCGTCCTCGGTGACCACCAGCCCGCAACGATCGTGTCCGGCCAGGGCGCCAGCCACGACGTGCCGATCACGCTCATCTCCCACGATCCCGCGGTCATGAGCCGGATCTCCCCGTGGGGTTGGCAGGATGGGCTGAGGCCCAGGCCGGACGCACCGGTCTGGTCGATGGACGATTTCCGCGATCGGTTCCTCGGCGCTTACGGACCGTAGCCCGCGGACCAGTCAGTAGCCCCGGGAGGCGTCAGGGGCGACCAGTGCACCCTGAAGGGCGGAGATGAACTCGTCGACGGTGGTCGGCTTGGAGAACATCGGGTAGTCGTAGGTGATCGCGTTCTCGTGCTCGGCGATCGAGGTCGCACCGACAGCGTCCGTGAGGGTGATCACCTCGAAGCCCTTCTCATAGGCCGATCGCATGGTCGACTCCACGCAGCAGTTCGTGAGGAAGCCGGCGAGCACCACGGTCGTGATGCCCTTGGATCGCAGGATGAAGTCCAGGTTGGTCGAGCCGAAGGCGTCCAGTCCGCGCTTGCCCTCGATGATGATGTCCGAGTCGATCGGCGCGACGTCGCCGACGATCTCGCAGCCCCACGTGCCCTTGATGAAGGATTTCGAGTCGACGACGCCCTTGAGGATGCCGTAGGGGCGGGAGGTGATCTCGCCGTAGCCCGGCTGGAAGGCGATCGGGCTGTGGATGATCGTCAGTCCAGCCGCTCGTGAGGCGTCGAGTGCTCGGCCGGCGTTCGCCAGCATGCCGGTCGACTCCATCGAGCCCTGCACCGCACCGTGCAGTGACCCTCCCTCGCTGGTGAAGTCGTTCTGGAACTCGATCAGGACGAGAGCGGTGGTGTTCGGGTTCATCGCGGTACTCCTTGGCTGGTTCGGCCGAATATCTGACGAGTTGACCCACGCGACAGTAGTCCCGGACGCGTGGGCACCGCGGTCATCCGCGCGAGCCGACCGGGAACATCCGCCCTTGCAGAGTGATTGAACACTCAAGTACATTGAGAAGCTCAACCCGTCGGAGGACCCGCATGAACCCGAACCCCGCCAGCGCCGTCACCGACGCGCGCGCCAACGCAGCGCTCGCCAACGCCGCTGCCCGCAACGCCGCCGTCGCGAACGCCGTCGCGCGCAACGCCGCCGTCGCCCGGACCGCCGCGGTCACCAACAAGGACCTCCTGGCGCCGGACACCGCCATGGCGGCCGTCACGCTGCACGTCGGCGACCTTGACGGGATGACCGCGTACTACCGCGACGTCCTCGCGCTGAACGTCCTCGACCTCCCGGCGCCGACGGTCGGCATCCTGCCGGCGCACCCCACCGCCACCGTCACGCTCGGTCGCGGCACGACGCCGCTGGTCGTCCTGCGCCACACCCCGGACCTGCCGGCCCCGCGCCGCGGCCAGGCCGGGCTCTTCCACACCGCGATCCTGTTCGACGACGAGCCCGGCCTCGCTGCGACCGTCGCCTCCATCGCGGCCCACGCCCCGGGCACCTACGCCGGCAGCGCCGACCACCTCGTCTCGAAGGCGTTCTACTTCACCGACCCCGAGGGCAACGGCATCGAGCTCTACTGGGATCGCAGCCGCGACCTGTGGGGCTGGCAGAACGGCCAGGTGACGATGGACTCGCTGCCGCTGGACCCGAACGAGTTCCTGCGCGAGCACCTCACCGACGTCGCGCTCGAGCACCCGGACGCGACCGGCGCCGTCGTCGGACACGTGCATCTGCAGGTCGGCGACGTGCCCACCGCGCGGGAGTTCTACGTCGACGCGCTCGGGTTCGAGGCGACCGCTCAGTTCCACGGCGCGCTGTTCGTCTCCGCCGGCGGCTACCACCACCACCTCGCCGTGAACACCTGGAACAGCGCCGGCGCCGGGCCGCGCGCCTCGGCCCTCGGCCTGGGTGAGGTCTCGATCCAGGTCCCCACGGCCGACGACGTCGCAGCCCTCACCGCCCGCCTCGCCCGCCACGGCGTCGCCGTGCGCGACGACGGCGCGATGCTCAGCTTCGAGGACCCGTGGCGCAACCTGCTCAAGGTCACCGTCGAGCACTGACCACCTGCGCCCCGACCACCGGAGCCCCGACCACCTGCCTCCTGCGCCGATATTCGCCGCCCTGACCTGCGCAGTTCCTCTCCGGGCTGGATAATCCGGACGCTAGTCTCTTGACGTGGCGATCACCTCGGAACACGTTGAGGGTGCGGACCCGCCTGCCCCGGACGTCCTCGAGCTCCGGATCCACGGCATCAGCAACACTCCCGTGGCCGGGATGCTCGACCTGCCGCTCGACCAGATCGAGCAGGTCGCGGGCGACTCGCTCGCCGGGTTCTGGGCGCCGACCGCCGACGCCGCCGCGCAGGGCGCGGGCCTGCCGTCCGGGGACCGCCATCACATCCACCCCGGGGTCCGACGCGAGGCGTACTCGTGGGGGCTGCTCGCCCGGACGGTGCCCGGCGGCACGGGGCGGATCGCGGGCGTCGTCGGCGCCGCGGCCGCCCGCATCGCCTGGACCCTGCTGATCCCGTTCGGGCTCGCCAACGCGGCCTACTGGAGCCGCGCGATCCCCGAGCCCGGCGAGAATCGCCAGGGCTGGCGCGATGCCGGGGGCGCCGCGTCCTTGCGGGTGTTCGCCCTCGCCCTCACGCTCCTGTATGTCACGTCCGCCTCGGCCGTGAGCCTCGACCTCTTCGCCGTGCAGTGCTACCCGGGTGGGCACGAGGCCTGCGGACGGCTCCCGGACGTCCTGTGGACCCGGGACCAACGCCTCGCGGTCGCCGCCGTCATCCCGATCCTGCTGATCCTCGGCCTGTTCGCGCTGTCCTGGGTGGCGCGGATGCGTTTCGACGCCCAGATCTCCCGGCCGGCCGCGAAGGGCCACGTCAACGTGCTGCCCGACGAGCGCACCGAGGGACGGCAGGAGGGTCCGGTGCTCGCCGCGACCGGCTTCTGGCAGGCGCAGCGGCTGAGCATCACGACCGCGCGGCTGCACGTCGCGGGCGGGCTGTGTCTCGTCGCGCTGTGCCTCGCGTGGGACAAGGTGGTCGCGCCCTGGCCGCAGTGCCGCAGTCCGCAGACGTTCTTCGGCTCCACGTGCCTCGCCCACCTGCGCCGCGACGTGAGCCCGGACGACCGGGCGATGATCTGGCTCGGTGCGCTGGCCGCGGTCGTGCTCGTCCTGGTGGTGTGTCGGGTCGCCATCGCCGCCGAGTCGAGCGTGGACGTCGAACGCCATCCCGACCACCCGACGCGGTACATCTGGTCCGGGTGGTTGCTGCTCGGGGCCTCGGGCGTGCTCGTCGGCACCGGGATCGTGCTCTGGGCGCCCTGGATCCCGCAGGCGGAGCAGCTCGACCGGAACGTCGCGAGCGAGTCCGCCGGGTCCATGCTCGGGCTCGTCACGACCCCCGCCGTGCTGGTCGGCGTCCTGCTCGCCCTGGCCGCCGGTGGCCTCGGCTGGCGCCGGTGGGTTCGGGCCAGATGGTGGCTGACGCTGCTCGCGGTGGCCGGGGTGTGCCTGCTGCTGGCGAGGCTCTGGCCGACGCCCGACGCCGCCGTCGGCTGGGTGGGCGCGGTCGGCGCCAACCGCCGGTGGTTCCTGGTCGCCGCGATCCTCGCGCTCGGCACCGACCTCTTCGTGGTGTGGCGCGGCCCGACCGCCCCGGGCTCGAACCGATCAGGCACCCGGGACGGTCACCGGCACGAGGGCTGGGCGGGGGCGGGGCCGGGCGTCTTCATGCTGCTCGCGGCCGGCGCGGCGATGGTCCTGAGCAGCCTGCTCGTCGCCGGCACCGCGATCTGGCTGAACAGCTCCTCGACGAAGCCGCGGGTGAACGTGCCGCTCGTGTACCGCGAGTTCGGCGCCGCGGTGGTCGCGGCGTTCGTGCTCCTGCTGGTCGCCGTCGGGCTGCTGGCCTGGACGCGACGGTCCGTCGCCTTCATTCCGCCGGCCCGCGGCAGCCGGCCCACACCGCTGACCGGGACCGACGACCCGCGAGCGCTCCGCGACCCGGCCTCGAGGGCACTGCTGAGCATCGGCGCGCTCCGGGTGCTGAAGGGACGGTGGCTTGCCGCGGGCACCCAGCTCGCCGAGCCGGTCGTCGGCGGGCTCGCGGCGGCCATGGGGATCGCGCTGGTCGCCACGCTCGCCCGGGTCCGGTTCGGGGGCTACCTCGAGTTCGTCGGGGCCTGGGCCCTGCGCGCAGCCGCGCTGGCGATCGTGGCCGGAGCCGTCGCCAGCGTGCGCGCGGGAAAGGGCCGCCCGCTCGGCGTGCTGTGGGATCTCATGTGCTTCCTGCCGCGCGCCGCGCACCCGTTCGGGCCTGCCTCCTATGCCGAGCGCGTGGTGCCCGAGCTCCGCGGGCGCGTGGACGCCTGGCTCGAGGTCCCGACCCGGAGCGTCGTGCTGTCCGCCCACAGCCTCGGCGCGGTGCTCGCCGTGGCGTGCCTGTTCGCCCGGGAGAGCGACGAGCCGCCCGCTGGTGAGCACGACGACCCCGCGCGTCCGCGGGTCGGCCTGCTGACCTACGGCACCCAGCTGCGGCCGTATTTCGGCAGGTTCTTTCCCGAGCTGCTCGGCGCGAAGGTCTTGGGGACGGCGACCTGCCTCGCCCCGCACCCGGGCGCCCCGGACCCCTGGCAGCGCAGGGACGACGACCCACCCGACAGCGACTACGCGCCGGCCGACGACGCGCTCGACCGGGACACCGTGATGCGACGGCTCTGGGGGCGCGAGGCGGGCCGGCCCACACGTCGACCCGCCTGGATCAACCTCTGGCGCCGCACCGACTTCCTCGGCTTCCCGGTCATCTCCTACGGCCGGAACGACGTCGACCGGGGAGAGGAGGAGGTCGACCGCACCGGCTATCTCTTCACGGTCGCCACCCACGGTGGGGACCCCCGGTCCGCCGCCTACCCCCGCGCCTTCGCCGACCTCCTGCAACGAATGGGAGTCTCCTCGTGAACCACCCGATCCGCATTGGAGCCCAGCTCCAGCCCGCCTGGGACCACTTCTTCGCTCCAAGCTGTCGTACTGTCCGAACGCGCGGGTTGCGCAATCGGAACAGAGCGAGCGTGGTCTAGAGTCAGGCGACATGCCCTATGAGGTCGTGAACGTGTCAGCCTGGCACGTTATGGCTATCGAAAATGCCGGCGCCGACCCGAAACTCTGGTTGACGCCCCCGTCGCATTCTCAAGATAAAGATCGTTCAGCTTGGTGGCTATTTAAAGAGGCTAAGCATGGTGTGCAGCCTCGAGCCGACGGTCAAGGTGAGGACGCGTATCGCCGGACAGATGACTACGCAGAAAAGATCTCCTGCGAACTGGCGAAGTTGCTAGGTGTGCCGACTGCGGACGTTCAGTTGGCGGCTCGAGATACCGACGAAGGTGTGATCTCGCACAATGTCGCTCCCAAGGATTGGGAGTTGCAGCCTGGCGATACAGTGCTATCGGAATATCCTGGTTACGTGTCCTGCGATGGTAAGCCTAAGATGAAACTCCGTCCTGGACATAGCCTCGCAAATATCAAGCAGCTCTTGAGTCCCATGCTCGGGCCGTTGGATACGAGCGTGGACAAGTGGCCAGCTTTCGATGTCTTTGCCGGCTATCTGGTCCTGGATGCTTGGATTGCCAACGCCGATAGGCATGCGATCAACTGGGGGGTGCTGCAGTCGGCGAACGCTGAACGACTGGCGAAGAGCTTCGACCACGGGAGCGCCCTTGGGTCGGGCCTCACGGATGAGAATCGACTTCGCTTCTTACGAGCAGGCATAGGCTCGTGGTGCACGAAGGGTGTCGCGCAGCGGTTCGAAGAGGGGCGCGCCGTGACGTTGGTGGATCTCGCGCTTGCGGCGGTCGCAGGTGGAAGCGAGCGGGCATCCGAATGGGTGACCAGGCTGGCGGCACTTGAGCGGCAGCAGTGGCAGTCCGTGCTGACCGAGATGTCGGCCTTGTCGGTGGTTGAGCGTAAGTTCATCGACGAGTTGCTGTTCGAGAACCAGAGGAGGCTGTGCCATGACCAGTAGTGCGCACGTCCTTGACCGTCCGTCCGTCGACGGGGTGCACACTGGTCGGCTACTTGTGACGCGACGCGATCCTGTGAATCGACTCTATCGCTCGGTCGGGATTCTGGAATTCGACGGTGGCGACTACAATTTCTCATATCTCCGAAGCGCGATCGGCGCAGAGTGGTTCAGGCCGCTGCCTGGACTGAGCAAAATCGAGAGCGCGTACCGCTCAACCGATCTCTTTCCTCTTTTTCGCGAACGGATCATTTCGCCGCGACGCTCGGATTACGACCAAACGATGGAAGCCCTTGGGCTTCGCCTTGGCGCGGAGCCGTTCGAGGTTCTGTCTCGTTCGGGTGGGCACCGGGCCGGGGACACGATCGAACTGATTCCGATTCCGCACCCGGCCCGTGATGGCACGGTTCGGATCACCTTTTTCGCACATGGTGTCCGGTACTTGACTGCCGAGACGCAGGCGAGCATTGCTGATTTGCGGGTCGGAGAGCCCCTCCGACTCCAAAGCGACGAGAGCAACACGGTGAACCCAAGGGCCTTGTTGGTGATGCGCACCGACGCTGCCCGGCTGGGGTATGTGCCGGATCCGCTCGTCTCATTTGTTCACGAGGTCATTGCGAATCCGTACTCATTGCAAGTCGAGCGCTCGAACGGGCCTGAGGTTGCATTTCACTATCGTCTACTGATCAGACTTGAGGGGCAGGCTGCACCCGGCAGCGCACTCTTCAATGGAGAATCGATGGAGACCGTCGCCTGATTTGGTCTTCTGCGATCCTGCACTCTGCTGCCCGAGGTGCTAGCGGCGGCACGGTCAGGGGCCCGGCGCTACCCTGAGGCCAGCCACCCGGGTAGGCGCACCGATGGCGGGTGGCTTCGGCGCCGGCAGGGGAGTCTGCATGAACCACCCGATCCGCATCGGCGCCCAGCTCCAGCCCCAGCACGCCGACTACGCCCAGCTCCGCGACGCGGTCGCCCGCGCCGAGGACTCCAGCATCGACATCCTGTTCACCTGGGATCACTTCTTCCCGTTGCGCGGCGGCGATCTGAACGGCAAGCACTTCGAGTGCTGGACGATGCTCGGTGCGTGGGCCGAGCAGACCTCGCGCGTCGAGATCGGTGCGCTGGTGACGTGCAACTCGTACCGGAACCCGGACCTGCTGGCGGACATGGCCCGCACGGTCGACCACATCTCCGGCGGGCGGCTGCTGCTCGGGATCGGGGCCGGCTGGTTCCAGCGCGACTACGACGAGTACGGCTACGAGTTCGGCACGCCCGGCACCCGGATCGCCGACCTCGGGCAGGCGCTGCCCCGCATCACGGCCCGCTGGGCCAAGCTCAACCCGCCGCCGACCCGGGCGATCCCGGTCATGATCGGTGGCGGCGGCGAGCGCAAGACGCTGCGCCTGGTCGCCCAGCACGCGGACATCTGGCACACGTTCGGGGGAGTCGACGTGCTGGTGCACAAGAGCGCGATCCTTGCCGAGCACTGCGCCGTCGTCGGGCGCGACCCGAGCGAGATCGAGCGGTCGGTCGGCGTCCGCCAGAGGCCCGCCGAGATCGCCGGACCGCTGGTGGCGGCGGGTGCGACACTTTTCACGATAGGAGTCAACGGACCCGCGTACGACCTGACGCACGTGCGCGAGTGGGTGGCCTGGCGGGACGCGCGGGGCTGAGCGGGAGGCGGTTTGGTCGTCGCGGGATCATGCGCGACGCTTGATGGCAATGGCAGATCGTCCAAGATCACTCGCGCACCGCTGGCGGGCGCGCGCCCGTGAGGTGCCGTGGGCACGCGTGGCACTCCTCGCGTCGGTGGCGCTCGTGGTCTCGGTGATCTTCGGCGTCACCACCGCCTCGGTCCAGCTCAGCCTGGGGCCGCACGAGGCCCGTTACGCCGTGACCACGGACGATCTGGTCACGCTCGACGTCGGCCCGCTCGGCACCGTCCAGATCGACTCGCCGCTGCCGTTCACCCTGGGCGTGCGCGTCACGGTCGAGGAGATCCCCGCCGACGTGAGCGCGGTCGACCCGGTGCGGACCCTCGCCGACCTCCAGAAGGACTTCAAGGGTTACGTCCAGTTCTTCAGCGCGCCGCAGGCGAGCGTCGCGGACGCCACGCGGGCCCTGGTCCTGGACGCGCTGCTCCGCAGCGTGATCGCGTTCGCCTGCCTCGTCGCGATCGGGGTGGCCGGCCGCGCGCTGCTGGGCGCGCCGCGCCGCGCGGAGCTCGCGGCGATGCTCGCTCCGCGGCGCCGGGCCCTGGTCGGTTCGGGCCTGCTCGTGCTCATGGTCGCGGTGACCGCGGTGGGCAGCCTGAACCCGACCGAGCGACGTCCGACGGGCCAGCCGGCGTCGAGCGTGTTCGACGGCACCGCGCTCGAGGGTGCGCGGATCACCGGTCGCCTCGCCGGCGTGATCGACACCTACGGCGGGAAGGTCATCGAGGCGTACCACAAGAACCAGGAGTTCTACCGGTCCGCCGACCGCTCGCTGACCACAGCGTTCGAGCTGCGGATCGCCGAGACTCGCTCGCGGGCGCGCGCGCTGGCGCTGCTCCGCGTTCCCAAGGCCGAGGGCCCCGCGCCCGCCGCGGTGCCCGAACCCGCGAAGCCGGTCACGCTGCTCATGGTCAGCGACATCCACTGCAACGTCGGGATGGCGCCGCTCATCGCAACGGCGGCGCGCCTGTCGGGGGCCGACGTCGTGCTCGACGGCGGCGACACGACCATCAACGGCACGGCCGTCGAGCAGTACTGCGTCACGACGGTCGCGCGGGCGGTCCCGCACGGGATCCCGATCGTCGTCTCGGACGGCAACCACGACTCGCGCGAGATCTCCGCCCAGGAGCGCCGCGCCGGCATGACCGTGCTCGCGGGCAAGGTCGTGAAGGTCGCCGGGGTCCGGATCCTGGGCGACCGGGACCCGAACGAGACCCGGATCGGAGAAGGCACCTTCCTCAGTCACAACGAGTCCGCCGCGGCGGAGGGCGAGCGCCTGGCCAAGGTCGCGTGCGACGACGGCAAGGTCGACCTGCTGCTGATCCACACCCCGCCGGTCGGCGACGTCGCCCTCCAGAGCGGGTGCGTGCCGGTGCAGCTGTCCGGGCACCTGCACGTCCGGGTGGGCCCCGCGCCGTTCGGACAGGGCGTGCGGTACGTCAACGCGAGCACGGCCGGGGCGGCGCTCGGGCAGCCGACGGTGGGCCCGCTGCACGGGACCGCGGAGTTGACCGTGTTCCGGTTCGACCCGGTCAAGCACGTGGTCGTCGACTACCGGCTGATCTCGGTGCGACCCGACAGGTCGGCGGCGGTGGGCCCCTGGGTCCCGTTCCCGACGCCGGCTGCCGCGGTACCCGCCAAGATCGCCGGGCCGACCCCCCAGAAGTGACCGGCGCCGGTCGCCGTCGCCGCTGAGCGCGCGGTTAGGCTGATCACGTGCCACGAGCCGAGCCCGACGACCTCACGCCGGTCGCCCAGGACTACCTCAAGGTGATCTGGGCCGCGCGCGAGTGGTCCAGCGCACCGGTGACGACGAAGATGCTGGCCGAACGGCTCGGTGTGGGTGCCTCGACCGTGTCCGAGACCGTGCGCCGCCTCGCGAGCCAGGGCCTCGTCGTGCACGCGCCGTACGGCGAGATCGAGCTGACCGACGTCGGCCGGTCCCATGCGGTCGCCATGGTGCGCCGGCACCGGCTGCTCGAGACGCTGCTCGTGCAGGCGCTCGGGTACAGCTGGGACGAGGTGCACGACGAGGCGGAGGTGCTCGAGCACGCCGTCTCGGACCTGTTGATCGAACGGATCGACCTCCGGCTGGGGCGCCCGACGCGCGACCCGCACGGTGATCCCATCCCGACGCGCGACGGTCACGTCCCGAGCCCGCCCGCCCGTCTGCTGTGGGACCTCGAACCGGGGGAGTGGGTCGTGGCCCGCATCTCCGACGCCGACCCGGACATGTTGCGCTACTGCGCGTCGGTCGGTCTTGGGCTCGACGCCCGCGTGACGGTCCTCGAACGGCGCCCGGTCACCGGCGTGATCGCCCTGCGCGTCGACGGCCGCGGCGTCGAGCTCGGCGAGCTCGCCGCCTCCGCCCTCTGGGCCATCCCCGCCTGACCCCGCCCCAGCTCCCGTCCGCCGCGACGTGGGCGGGCCTCGAGGGGCGTCGAGGGGTCGCTTCGGGGCGTTCGGGCACGTAGGCTCGGCCTCCTTCCCGGAAATGTCGACGGCGCCGTGACGGGTTGAGATCGAATCGATTCGACCGAACGTCGAGCAGGTAGTGCAAGCCGTCGAGGAGGCGTCCGTGACCGCGGTCGAGGAACAGCAGCGTGCCGGCGGGGTCGCCGTCGAGGATCCCGAGGGCCGCGCCGCACGGCGCACCCCACCGCCCGGATCCCCGCTCGCCGGCGCACGCGTGCGGCCGGCGTTGTTCGCGCTCGCGCTCGGCGGGTTCAGCATCGGGACCACCGAGTTCGCGAGCATGGGCCTGCTCCCGCAGATGGCGGCGGACCTGAACGTCTCGATCCCGGTCGCCGGCCATGTCATCGCGACCTACGCCCTGGGCGTGGTCGTCGGCGCGCCGCTGCTGACCGCCGCGGCGGCACGAGTCGACCGGCGCGTGCTCCTGCTGGGCCTGATGGCCGCGTTCGTCGTGGGCAACGTGCTGTCGGCGTTCGCGCCGAGCGCCGGGTGGCTCGAGGTTGCGCGGTTCGTCGCGGGGCTGCCGCACGGCGCGTTCTTCGGCGTCGGCGCGGTCGTCGGGACGGCCGTCGTCGGACCGGCGAAGCGGGGTCGCGCGGTGGCCACGATGATGGCGGGCCTGACGATCGCGAACGTCGTGGGCGTCCCGCTCTCGACGGTCGTCGGTCAGCACGTGAGCTGGCGGGCGGCGTTCGTCGTCGTCGGCGTGCTCGGGCTGGTGACCCTCGCCGCGCTCTGGCGCTGGCTGCCGGCGCTCGCGGCCCACCCCGACGCGACGGTCCGTACCGAGCTCGCGGCGCTGCGCAACCGCCGACTCTGGATCTCGTTCGCCGCCGCGGCGATCGGTTTCGGCGGCATGTTCGCCGTGTACTCCTACGTCGCCCCGCTGATCACCGAGGTCACCCGCCTGCCGGTCGCGACGGTGCCGATCGTGCTGGGCCTGTTCGGGCTCGGTATGACGGTCGGCACGGTGATCGGCGGCCGCCTTGCCGACCGGTCCGTGCTGCGCACCGTGTTCGTCGGGTTCGCGAGCACCGCCGTCGTGCTGGTGCTGATCGCCGTGACCGGCCGCAACCCCGTGGGTGCCGTGGGCTCGATCGTGCTGCTCGGGATCGCGTGCCAGGTGCTCGGGCTCGCGCTCCAGACGCGACTGATGGATCTCTCGCCGGCGGCCCCGTCGCTCGGTGCGGCGCTGTGCCACTCGGCGCTCAACCTGGGCAACGCCTCCGGGGCCTTCCTCGGCGGGCTGGTCATCGCCGGCGGCTACGGCTACCTCGCCCCGGCGTGGCTCGGCGCGGGTCTCACGGTCGTCGGTCTGCTGATCGTCGCGGTCGCCGGTCGGGCACCCGCACCGACCCGCTGAGCGAGGGTTCCGGGGCACCGAACGGGGGCGTCGCCGGCGCGCAGCGGGGCACCCTATCGCACCGCGGCAAACGCGCCGCCAAATGCGGGCAGACGCCCCCGAACTGCCCGCAGATTGTACGAATCGTGGGTGTGCCGATGTGCGTCCTCAGTCCCTATTCCCGCCTCGGCGGTTACGGTAGTGCGGATCCAAGACCGGACGTGCTGCCTTTCACGGTGCCACGTCACCCCCGAGCGAACGAGGGCGGACCAACGTGAACCCCAGCATTACCGCGACCAAACCAGGAGCGCCCCGCGAGCGCCAAGTCAGCGAATTCACCGCGCTGTCGCGCACCGTGCAGGATGCCGGACTGATGCGCAGACGGCACGGCTACTACTGGACCCGCTTCGTGGTGCTGACCGCGCTGCTGGGCGGTCTGGTCTCCGCTGTCGTCCTGATCGGTGACAGCTGGTGGCAGCTCGCGGTCGCCGCAGGATTCGCGCTCGTGTTCGGGCAGGTCATGTTCCTCGGCCACGACGCCGCGCACCGCCAGATCTTCGCGTCCGGCAAGTGGAACGACTGGTCGAGCCTCGTGCTCGCCAACCTGTACTCGGGCATGAGCTACGGCTGGTGGAACCACAAGCACAGCCGGCACCACGCCAAGCCGAACCAGGTCGGCTACGACCCGGACATCAACGCCGACGTGATCCTGTTCCACACCGAGACGCTCGAGGCCCCGCGCAAGGGGTTCCCGGGCTGGTTCGCCAAGCGCCAGGGCTGGCTCTTCTTCCCTCTGCTGCTGCTCGAAGGCATCAACCTGCACGCCTCGGGCGTCAAGACGGTCTTCGGTCGCGGCGAGGTCAAGCGCCGCCCCGTGGAGATCGCGTTCGTGACGCTCCGCCTCGGTGGGTACCTCGGCCTGGTCTTCTGGTTCCTCCCTCTCGGCATGGCGTTCGCGTTCCTCGGCGTACAGCTCGGCCTCTTCGGCCTGTACATGGGTGCGGTCTTCGCCCCGAACCACAAGGGCATGCCGATCGTCCCGCCGAACTCGAAGATCGACTTCCTCTCCCGCCAGGTCCTGATGAGCCGCAACGTGCACGGCGGCCGCTTCACCGACTGGTTCATGGGCGGGCTCAACTACCAGGTCGAGCACCACCTGTTCCCGAGCATGGCGCGCCCGCACCTGCGTCGCGTGCAGCCGATCGTGAAGGAGTTCTGCGCGGCCCGCGGCATCCCCTACACGGAGACCTCCCTGATGGCGTCGTACGGCATCGTCGTGCGCTACCTGAACAAGGTCGGCCTCGCTGCTCGCGACCCCTTCCAGTGCCCGCTGACCGCGGAGTACCGCTCAGCTCGCTGAGCGGTACCGGCAGCGCTCGGACGCTCAGCGGTGGCCCGGACGTTCGTTCGTCGGGTCGCTGCGGCACGCCCCGGTAAACTCGCCAGGTGACTTCGCCCGACGCCGTACCGACCGTGCCCGCCGTCGATGATGCCCAGCTGGGTGATGTGCGGTTCCGCTACACCGCCGCGCTCGCCTCGGAGCTCGAGCAGCGCTGGCAGGACAAGTGGGACGAGCTCGGTACCTTCCACACCCCGAACCCGTCGGGTGCGCTGACCGACGGGGCGGGTCGGAACGCCGAGCCGGGCGCACCGTCGTTCTTCGTGATGGACATGTTCCCGTACCCCTCGGGCACGGGCCTGCACGTGGGGCACCCGCTCGGGTACATCGCGACCGACGTCGTCGGGCGGTACCGGCGGATGCGTGGCGACAACGTGCTGCACGCGCTGGGCTACGACGCGTTCGGGCTGCCCGCCGAGCAGTACGCGGTGCAGACCGGCCAGCACCCTCGGGTCACCACCGAGGCCAACATCGCGAACATGCGCCGCCAGCTGCGCCGGCTCGGGCTCGCGCACGACCCGCGGCGCACCTTCGCCACGACCGACCCGGACTACGTCCGCTGGACCCAGTGGATCTTCCTGCAGATCTTCAGCTCCTGGTACGACCCCGACGCGCTGCGCCCGGACGGCGCACTGGGCCGCGCCCGGCCGATCGCCGAGCTCGTCGCGGCCTACGAGGCGGGCACCCGCGAGGTCCCGGGCGGTGGCCCCTGGGCCGCACTGGACGACGTCGAGCGTCGGCGAGTCCTGGACACCCAGCGGCTCGCGTACATCTCCAAGGCCCCGGTCAACTGGTGCCCCGGCCTGGGCACGGTGCTGGCGAACGAGGAGGTCACCTCCGACGGGCGCAGCGAGCGCGGCAACTTCCCGGTCTTCCAGCGCAGCCTGCGCCAGTGGAACATGCGGATCACCGCCTACGCCGACCGCCTCGGCGACGACCTCGACCTGATCGACTGGCCGGCCAAGGTCACCGCGATGCAGCGCAACTGGATCGGCCGCTCCGAGGGCGCCCAGGTCCGCTTCCCCGTGATCGGCGGCTGCGCGGTCGAGGTCTTCACCACGCGCCCGGACACCCTTTTCGGCGCGACCTTCATGGTGGTCTCCCCGGAGCACCCGCTGCTCGACGAGGTCCCCGTCGCGTGGCCCGACGGCACGCGCAGCAGCTGGACCGGCGGGCACGACACCCCGACCGACGCCGTCGCGGCGTACCGCGTCGAGGCGTCCGCCAAGACCGCGATCGAGCGCCAGGCCGACGCCGGCCGCAAGACCGGCGTGTTCACCGGGCACCTTGCGACCAACCCGGTCAACGGTTCGCTGATTCCGGTGTTCACCGCGGACTACGTGCTGATGGGCTACGGCACCGGCGCGATCATGGCCGTGCCCGCCGAGGACCCGCGCGACTGGGCGTTCGCGGAGGCGTTCGACCTGCCGCACGTGCGCACCGTGCAGCCGCCGGCCGACTTCGACGGCGGTGCGTGGACCGGAACCGGTCCGATGATCAACTCGGCGAACGACGAGATCAGTCTCGACGGGCTCGAGGTCGCCGAGTCTAAGCCGAAGATCATCGCGTGGCTCGAGTCCAAGGGCCTGGGCACCGGCACCGTCACCTACCGCCTGCGCGACTGGCTGTTCAGCCGCCAGCGGTACTGGGGCGAGCCGTTCCCGATCGTCTACGACGAGCACGACCTGCCGATCGCGATCCCGGACGAGCTGCTCCCGGTGGACCTGCCGGACGTCCCGGACTACTCCCCGCGCACCTTCGCGCCCGACGACGCGGCGTCCTCCCCGGAGCCGCCGCTCGGCCGCAGCCAGGAGTGGGTCGAGGTCACCCTCGACCTCGGCGAGGGCCCGAAGAAGTACCGCCGGGACACCAACACCATGCCGAACTGGGCCGGGTCGTGCTGGTACTACCTGCACTACCTCGACACCGCGCAGCGCGACCAGGTCGTCTCGCCCGAGCTCGAGAGCTACTGGCTCGGGCCGGACCACAACCCCGAGGCCGGCGTCGCGGGCGGCGTCGACCTGTACGTGGGCGGCGTCGAGCACGCCGTGCTGCACCTGCTCTACGCGCGGTTCTGGCACAAGGCGCTGTACGACCTGGGCCACGTGTCGAGCCTCGAGCCGTTCCACAAGCTCTTCAACCAGGGCTACATCCAGGCGTACGCCTACGCGCGGGCGGACAACGGCGCGTACGTCGAGGCGACGTCCGTGACCGAGCGCGCGCCGGGGGAGTTCGTGGCGGACCTCGACGGCGCCGAGGTCGCCGTCGTGCAGGAGTACGGGAAGATGGGCAAGTCGCTCAAGAACGTCGTGACGCCCGACGACATGTACGAGGCGTACGGCGCCGACACGTTCCGCGTGTACGAGATGTCGATGGGGCCGCTGGACCAGTCCCGGCCGTGGGACACGCGCGCCGTCGTCGGCTCCCAGCGCTTCCTGCAACGCCTGTGGCGCAACAGCGTCGACGAGTCGACCGGGGCCGTCACGGCCACCGACGACGAGCCGGACCTGGCGACGCTGCGAGTCCTGCACCGCACCATCGCCGACGTGCGGACCGAGATGGAGGCGATGCGGCTGAACACCGCCATCGCCCGCCTGATCGTGCTCAACAACCACCTCACCTCGCTCAAGCGGGTGCCGAAGGCGGTGCTCGAGCCGCTGGTGCTGATGACCGCGCCGGTCGCGCCGCACATCGCGGAGGAGCTCTGGGCGCTGCTCGGCCACGCCGGTTCGCTCGCGCACGAGCCGTACCCGGTCGCCGACGAGAAGTACCTCGTGGAGGACACAGTGACGTGCGTGCTCCAGGTCCAGGGCAAGGTGCGCGGCCGGATCGAGGTGCCGCCGTCGATCGGGCAGGACGCGCTCCGCGAGCTCGCGCTGGCCGACGTCGGGGTGCTGCGCGCGCTCGACGGGCGCGGGGTGCGGACCGTGATCGTGCGGGCGCCCAAGCTCGTGAACGTGGTGCCGGCCTGACGCCCGGGATCCTCGACCGGTTCGCGCACGCCGGTCGCGGGCCGCGGGTCGCGGTCGTCACCGACTCGACGGCGTCGCTGCCGGCGGGGGTCGCCGAGCGGTTCGGGATCGAGGTCGTGCCGCTCGAGGTGATGATCGACGGCGAGCGCTTCCACGAGGGGGTCGACCTCTCGTCGGCCGAGCTCCTCGAGGCGCTCAACGCCGGCCGCCGGGTGACCACGTCGCAGCCCGCCCCCGCCGCCTTCGCCCGGGCCTATGCGCACGCGGCCGCGCGGGGGGCCCGCGAGATCGTCTCGGTGCACCTGTCCGGCGAGCTGTCCGGGACGGTCCGCGCCGCCGAGCTCGCGGCGCTCGCCGCCCCGGTGCCGGTGCACGTCATCGACTCGCGGAGCGTGGTCATGGGGCTCGGGCTGGCCGCCGTGGCCGCCGCCGAGCTGGGCTCGTCCGACGGCGCGTCGGCTGCCCAGCGGGCGCGCCAGGTCGCCGCCTCGAGCTCGACGGTGTTCCTGGTGGACTCCCTGGAGTACCTGCGTCGCGGCGGGCGCCTCGGCGCCGGCCCCGCCGCGATGGGCACGCTGCTCGGGCTGCGCCCGTTGCTCGCGCTGCAGTCGGGGAAGATCGAGGTGATCGAGAAGGTGCGCACCAGGCGCGCCGCTCGGGAGCGCCTGGAGTCCCTGACGATCGCCGCCGCCACGGCTCGCGGCACCGCCCAGGTCGTCGTGCACCACCTGGGGCAGCCGGACGTCGCGGCGATTCTCGCCCGCCAGCTCGAGGCGTGCCTCGGCGAGGTCGTCGTGGCGGTCCAGGTGTCCGAGATCTGCGCCGTGATCGCCGCGCACGCCGGCCCGGGCCTCCTAGCCGTGGTCGTAGCCGACCGCTGACCCCGCGCCGAGCCCCCCACAGGCTTGGGTTTGGGGCGGGTGTCCACAGGGTTCGGGGTTGGCGGGGCGCGCGGGGGTGGGGCCGACCTAGCGTGCGGGAATGGCTCGCGCTCCAGAACCCGTCGAGCGCGCCGCGCGCGAACGCCTGCACCGGCTCGCGCAGTGGCGCGTGCAGGTCGCGCCCCCGCAGGCGCGAGCAGCTGATTCGTCTGCGCTCGGGTGGGTGCCGCAGGCGCCGATCTGGGTCGGCGACGCTCGTCCCGGCGACGCCGCTGATGGTCAGCCACCTGAGGGTGGGTCCTCGGATGAGTCGCCCGACAGCTGGATCCCCGACGGCGAGCCGCCGGAACCTGAGCTGCCGGAGGGCGGGCCGCGGGGGCGTGAACTGCGGGGGCGTTGGCCGCGGGAGCGTGAGCGGGAGCGGTCCGAGCGGGACTCACCCGAAAATCGGTCGCCGGAGCGTGCACCGCTGGCCGCGGCCGAAGAACCAGAGGCGGTCGCCGAGGAGCTGGGTGATCGCCTTCCGGATGAGAACGACATTCGGGACGTCGTGGCGCGGATGCGGGCGGGCGCGCTGGGCGCCGCGGCGGCCAGCTACACGGCGGCGCACGGCCACCCGCTCGAGCACCCGCGCCCCGATGTCGAATCGGGACAGCGCTGGCACTTGAGCGTGCGGCTGGCCGTCGTCGCCGGGATCGCGATCGCGCTGCTCGCTGGCGGGGTCATCGTGCGGGCCACGCTCGCGGCGCCGACCATGCCCGTGGCGACGGTCCCGAAGCCGGTCGGACCGTCGGCGCCCGGCGCGACGACGATCGACCCGTCGGGTCGCCCCACCGCGTCGACGGGCGGTGCTGCACCTGGGTCGGGCACCGGTACGGCGGGACCCGTTCCCGCGGGAACGTTCGCCGCGGGAACGTCCGCGGGGGCCTCCGGGGCGACGTCGGGCGCGGGGACCGTCCTGGTGGACGTGGTGGGCAAGGTCCGCAGGCCCGGGGTGATCCAGCTGCCGGCCGGCTCGCGGGTCGCGGATGCGGTCGCGGCCGCGGGCGGCGCGGCGCCCGGGGCCGACCTCGCCGCGATCAACCTGGCGCGGGTCGTCGCCGATGGCGAGCAGATCATCGTGCCCGCGCCGGGCGGGCCGGTCGCCGGAACGAACGGCACGGGCGCGGCCCCGGCGGCGACGAAGGCCCCGATCGTCGACCTGAACACCGCCGATCTCGCGGCGCTCGACGCGCTGCCGGGAATCGGCCCGGTGCTCGCCCAACGGATCCTGGACTGGCGCGGCGAGCACGTACGGTTCACGGACGTCACCGAGCTCGGCGAGGTCGCGGGCATCGGGGACAAGGTTCTCGCAAAGCTGCGCGACCTGGTGAAGGTCTGAGCGGGTGCGGACGTCCCACGCCGATCTGCGCCTCGCGCCCGCCGCGATCACGGCCTGGGGGACGGCGCTTGTCGTCGTCGTGCTGCCGGTCGCAGCGGCCGTCGCTCTCGGCTGTGCGGCGTGCGCCGGCGCGGGGCTGGTCGGACTGTGGACCGTCGCGCGACGTAGGACGGGACCGCAGAGCGCCGGCCGGCCGGCGGTCCCCGCAGGCAGGGCCGAGGCCAGCAGCGGTCCCCGGGCCGCGGCCGGACGGGGTGCCGAACCAGCATCTCGCGCAACCGGTCACGTGTTGCTCCTGCTTGTCGTGGTGGCAGCGGTCGCGCTCGCCGGGGCGGGCCAGCTCCGGGCCCGGGGGTCCGGACCGCTGGGTGCGTTGCTCGACGAGCGGGCGACAGTGCGCGTGGTCGGCACGGTCCGCTCCGAACCGCAGCCGGTCCTCAACCCGGCCGGATCGGGCGGCCAACAGACGCGCTACCGGATCGAGCTGGGCGTCGAGCAGATCAGCGGCCGGGCTCGCGCCGGGTCGGCCGCCGCACCCGTCCTAGTGCTCGGGGGACCGGCGTGGGCCGACGTCGCCTACGGGTCGCGGGTCCAGGCCACCGGCAGGCTGGCGCCCGCCGAACCCGGCGAGGTCGCGTTCGCGCTGCTCGCAGCCCGCGGGCCACCGAGACAGGTGGACCCGCCGGGCGTCGTCGACCGGGTCGTGCGGCGGATCAGGCATGCGCTGCTGGACGCGTCGGACCGGCTTGACCCCGATCCGCGGGGATTGGTGCCCGGCATCGCGGTCGGGGACACCACCCGGATGCCGCCGGAGCTCACCGCCGCGATGAAGGTGTCCGGGCTGACCCACGTGACCGCGGTCTCGGGTGCCCACTTCGCGATCATCGGCGCGGCCGTGCTCGGCCTGACGGTCCTCGCCGGCCTGTCCCGCCCCGTCCGAGTCGGCGTCGTCGCTGCCGTGATGGCCCTCTTCGTGCTCCTCGTCCACCCCGAGCCGAGCGTGCTCCGCGCCGCCGTGATGGGTGCCGTCGGGGTCGGCGGTCTCCTGCTCGGGCGACCGTCCCGGGCGATCCCGGCCCTCGCGGCGACCGTGATCGCGCTGCTCGTCGTGGACCCGTGGCTGGCCCGCAGCTACGGGTTTGTGCTCTCGGTGCTCGCAACGGCGGGGATCGTGCTGCTCACCGAACCGCTGACCCGGTGGCTCGCGCGCGGGCTGCCCGACCTGCTCGCGCACGCGATCGCGGTCCCGTTCGCCGCGCAGTCCGCCTGCGCGCCCGTCATCGTGCTGCTCAACCCTGCCCTGTCGCCCTTTGCCGTCCCGGCGAACCTCGTCGCGGCCCCCGCCCTCGTGCCGGCCACGGTGGCCGGCGTGCTCGCTGCGCTCGTCGCCCCGTGGTGGTCGTGGGGCGGCGCGATGCTCGCGCAGGTCGCCGGGTGGTCCGCGTGGTGGATCGCCGAGGTGGCGCGGGTCTGCGCCGGGCTGCCGGGCGCGCAGCTGCCCTGGCCGGGCGGGGCGGGCGGCGCCGTGTTGCTCGGTGCCGCGACGGTGGCGGCCGGCGTCGGTATCGCGAACCGCGACCTGCTCCGGCGACGGTGGCTCGGGGGACTGCTGTCCGCGAGCCGGCCGGCCGGCCGCCGTCGTACACGACGCCCGTGAGGCAGGCAGGCCTCACGTGCGTCGCGCAGGTCAGATCAGATCAGGTCAGGTCAGATCAGGTCAGAACGCCGCCGCGCCGTTCGGGGTACCCAGCCCGGTCGGACCGTCCCATCCGGCGCGCGCCGTGCACCACTGGATCGTGGGGCAGCTGCCGTTGGAGCCCGTCGTCACGTCGTTCAGCGCGGCCGAGTTCTGGTACGGCAGCGCGTTGGCGTATCCGGCGGTGTTGCCGGACAACGCATACACCGCGCCGATGATCGGGGCCGACGCGCTCGTACCGCCGAAGACCATCCAGCCGGAGAAGCCCTGGTAGGCGGTCGAGTCGTAGACGGCAACTCCCGTCGCAGGGTCGGCCACGGCCGACACATCGGCCATCGCGCGCTTGGCGCAGCCGGTGTCGGACGTCGCTGCGGCGTCCAGCTTGATGTTGTACGCCGAGCAGCCGGACCCGGCACCGCTCCAGACCGACTCGCTCCACCCGCGAGTCGTCGCCGACCTGGTCAGCGAGGTACCGCCGACCGCGGTCACGTACGAGGACGAGGCCGGGAACGACCCACCCTGATACCCGCTGTCACCCGTGGAGGCGGTGATCGCGATCCCCGGGTGGTTGTAGTACGAACCGTAGGTGGTGTCGGCCGCGTCGCCGCCGCCGTAGCTGTTCGAGATCGCGACGACCCCGGCGGCTCTCGCCGCGGTGTTCACCGCGGTCCCCAGGTTGGCGAACGAGGCGGAGCTGGCCTCGACGAGCAGGATGTGGCAGCTCGGGCAGGCCGCGGAGACCATGTCGAGGTCGAGGCTGATCTCCTGCGCCCAGCCACCGTTGACGCGGGGCGCCTTGGTACCGCCGGTCTGGTTGACCTTCTTGAAGCACCTGTTGGCCGTGGTGCACTCGGGCAGCCCGAACTGCGCGCGGTAGACCTTGAGGTCGGCCTCGGCGGTCGGGTCGTCATACGCATCGACGATCGCGACCGTGCGGCCGGCCGCCGAGGCGCCCGCGAGGTTGTACGCCGACTGGATGTCGGTGGGGCCGTAGCCCTGGGGGGTGACGTTCGGGCCGGGCTTCGCGAGCGGGGCGACGTCGGTGCGGATCAGTGCGTGACACGACGCGAACCCCACCGCCGGCGTCGCACACACCCTGGCGCTGCGTGCGTGGGCCGAGGCAGCCGGCGCGGACACGGCGACGCCGGGCAGTAACACCAGGCTCGCCGCAGCTGCGGCAATCATCACGATGGGGCGACTGCGCATGAGGAGTCCTTTTCCTAGGTCCCACCCCGTGACGTTCGGTGGGTGGGCGTCGCCCGTGACCTTGACGACAAGGCTACCTTGCACTGTCAAACCGATTCGTGCGGGGAAATCTCGACCAACTCGTCGCGCATTCGTGGCGTATTCGCCCATAAGGCCCAGCCGACGCCGCCCGCACCCCGCGATGCACGCCGGACATGTCGGTGGCTCATGGCAGGCTGGCCTGGTGCCACCCGCCGAGCGTCGCCCCTCGTCCGCACGCCCGTCGTCGGCCCGTCGGGGTCCCGTGCTGTCCTGGGACGCGGTCGAGCTGGCCCCCGTCGTGCTCGTCACCGGTGCCGAGCGCCTGCTGGGCGAGCGGGCCGTCGCCGGGTTGATCGCCGCCGCGCGCGAGCGCGACCCTCAGGTCGAGGTCACCCACCTCGAGGGCGCCGGCTACACCAGCGGGACGCTGGGCGTCGTGACGAGCCCGTCGCTCTTCGGGGAGTCGCGGGTCGTCGTCGTGCAGGGGGTCGAGCAGGCCACCGCGGAGCTGATCGCCGACGCCCTCGCCTACCTCGACTTCCCGGCCGACGACGTTGTGCTCGCGCTGGTGCACGGTGGTGGTCAGCGCGGCAAGAAGCTGCTGGACGCCGTGAAGTCCTCCGGTGCCCCGAGCATCGCGTGCGAGCCGATCAAGAAGGACGCCGAGAAGGTGGCGTTCGCCTCAGCCGAGCTGCGGCGCGCGGGTCGCCGGGCCGACGCCGCGGCGGCGCGCGCCCTGGTCGAAGCGGTCGGTGCGGACCTGCGCGAGCTCGCCGCGGCCTGCGCGCAGCTCGTGGCCGACACCACCGGCGTGATCGGGGCCGAGGTCGTCGCGCGCTACTACGGTGGCCGGATCGAGGCCACCGGCTTCCGGGTCGCGGATGCCGCGATCGCCGGCCACACCGGCCAGGCCGTCGCGCTGCTGCGGCACGCTCTCGCGACCGGCGCCGACCCGGTGCCCCTGGTCGCCGCGATCGCCGCCAAGCTGCGGGTGCTAGCGAAGGTGGCGGCCACCCGCGGGCGCGGTGCGGCCGCCGTCGGCGACCTCGGGCTCGCCCCGTGGCAGGTGGATCGCGCCCTGAAGGACCTCTCCGGCTGGACCCCCGAGGCGCTCGCGTCGGCGATCACCGCCGTCGCGCAGGCGGACGCGGAGGTCAAGGGCGCCGGGCGGGACCCGGTGTTCGCCGTCGAGCGTGCGGTGCTGAGAGTGTCGTCGGCGGCCCGCGGCAACTGACCCGGCGGCCGCGCGCGCCGGGTCGCCGTCGGGGACGACCCCGCGACAGACAGCGAGGGCGTCACCCCGGCCGGGGTGACGCCCTCGAATCCTGCGGGTGCGTGCGTCAGAGCGAGTTGACGACCTTCGCAAGTGCCGACTTCTTGTTGGCAGCCTGGTTTTCGTGAATGACGCCCTTGGAGACGGCCTTGTCGAACTTGGTCGACGCCGCGACGAGCGCGACGGTTGCGGCGCCCTTGTCGCCGCCGGCGACGGCCGAGCGGACGCGGCGGACGTGCGTCCGAAGCTCCGACTTCACGGCCTTGTTACGCAGGCGCGCCTTCTCGTTGGTACCGATGCGCTTGATCTGGGACTTGATGTTTGCCACGTGTTGGACTCTCTTTGGCGTTCGAGAATGGATCAGACAGGTCTAGAGGGCTGCCCAGCTCCGGGACTGGGGCGTGGGGACACCCGCGGAAAGGAGCTGGAACTGTGCCCGCCGACCTGGGCGGACACGCGAGGACCGATGTTACCAGCCCGGCCGGGTCCAAAGCGAGCGACGGTCGCGGCGCGGGAACGGCCAGGTCAGGGGGTGCGAATCTTCGCACGAGGCCGCGGCGTGGGACCATGGGGAGTTCTCGCCTTGACGGCGCCTGCCATCCCTTGACGATCTCGGAGCGCCACCCCTTTGTCCCCGATCCCCAGCGAAGCGCTGAGCCAGCGCATCCAGCCCGCGTCGACCCCGCCGGAGCTGCTGCGCAACTTCTGCATCATCGCGCACATCGACCACGGCAAGTCCACGCTCGCGGACCGCATGCTGCAGGCCACCGGTGTCGTCGACTCGCGGGCCATGCGGGCGCAGTACCTCGACCGGATGGACATCGAGCGCGAGCGCGGCATCACGATCAAGTCGCAGGCCGTGCGGATGCCGTGGGAGGTCGACGGGACCCCGTACGCGCTGAACATGATCGACACCCCCGGGCACGTCGACTTCACCTATGAGGTCTCCCGTTCCCTCGCCGCGTGCGAGGGGGCCGTGCTGCTGGTCGACGCCGCTCAGGGCATCGAGGCCCAGACGCTCGCCAACCTCTACCTGGCGCTCGAGAACGACCTGCAGATCATCCCGGTGCTGAACAAGATCGACCTGCCGTCGGCGCAGCCGGAGAAGTACGCCCGGGAGCTCGCCAAGCTCATCGGCGTCGAGCCGGAGGAGTGCCTGCGGGTCTCGGGCAAGACCGGCGTCGGCGTCACCGAGCTGCTCGACAAGATCGTCGCGACCATCCCGGCCCCGGTCGGGGACCCGGACGCTCCCGCGCGCGCCATCATCTTCGACTCGGTGTACGACGCCTACCGCGGCGTCGTCACCTACGTGCGGGTGAAGGACGGCGCGCTGTCCCCGCGCGAGAAGATCGTGATGATGTCGACCCGGGCGACCCACGACCTGCTCGAGGTCGGCGTCATCTCCCCGGAGGCCGTGGTCACCAAGGGCCTGGGCGTCGGCGAGGTCGGCTACCTGATCACCGGTGTGAAGGACGTTCGCCTGTCCCGCGTCGGGGACACCGTCACCAACGCGCACAAGCCGGCGGCCGAGTCGCTCGGTGCCTACCGCGACCCGCGGCCCATGGTCTTCTCGGGGCTCTACCCCATCGACGGCTCGGACTACCCGGCGCTGCGCGACGCGCTCGACCGGCTCAAGCTCAACGACGCCGCCCTGGCGTACGAGCCGGAGACGTCCGTCGCCCTCGGCTTTGGGTTCCGCGTGGGCTTCCTCGGTCTGCTGCACCTCGAGATCGTGCGCGAGCGCCTTGAGCGCGAGTTCGACCTCGAGCTCATCTCCACGGCGCCCAACGTCGTGTACCAGGTGACCCTCGAGGACAAGTCCGTGGTCACCGTGACGAACCCGAGCGAGTTCCCCAGCGGCAAGGTCGGCGAGATCCGCGAGCCGGTCATCCGGGCCACCATCCTGTGCCCGGCGGAGTTCATCGGTGCCGTGATGGAGCTGTGCCAGGCCCGCCGCGGGGACCTGCTCGGCATGGACTACCTCTCCGAGGACCGCGTCGAGATGCGGTACACGCTGCCGCTCGCCGAGATCGTGTTCGACTTCTTCGACCAGCTCAAGTCCAAGACCCGCGGTTACGGCTCGCTCGACTACGAGCCCACCGGCGAGCAGGTCGCCGACCTGGTCAAGGTCGACATCCTGCTCCAGGGCGAGCAGGTCGACGCGTTCAGCGCGATCGTGCACAAGGACAAGGCCTACGCGTACGGCGTGATGATGGTCGGCAAGCTCCGGGTGCTCATCCAGCGCCAGCAGTTCGAGGTGCCGATCCAGGCCGCCATCGGCGCCCGCGTGATCGCGCGCGAGACGATCCGCGCGATCCGCAAGGACGTCCTCGCCAAGTGCTACGGCGGGGACATCACCCGCAAGCGCAAGCTGCTCGAGAAGCAGAAGGAGGGCAAGAAGCGCATGAAGACCATCGGCCGGGTAGAGGTCCCCCAAGAGGCGTTCATCGCAGCCCTGTCCTCCGACGCCCCCGAAACCAAAAAGAAGTAGACCTCCGGTGAGAGGGAGAGATGAGTCCTGCACTTCCGGACGGGGATGCGGCGCCCGACGACGGCGCGCTGCCGGGCTCTGTCGCGGCCGGCGCCGCTGAGCGGGCGTTCGGGCTGTATGTGCACGTCCCGTTCTGCACGGTGCGCTGCGGCTACTGCGACTTCAACACGTACACCGCGAGCGAGCTCGGCGGCGGGGCGAACCAGGACGCGTACGCGGACACCGCGCTGCGCGAGATCCGGCTCGCGGCAGGCGTCATGGAGCGCGCCGGGCTGCCCGCGCGTCCGCTCTCGACCGTCTTCGTCGGCGGCGGGACCCCGACGGTGCTGCCTCCGGGCGACCTCGCGCGGATGCTCGACGGCGCCCGGTCCGCGTGGGGCCTGGCCCCCGACGCCGAGGTCACCACGGAGGCGAACCCCGACTCGGTGACGCCCGCCTCGCTCGCCGAGCTGGCCGCGGCCGGGTTCACCCGCGTCTCGTTCGGCATGCAGTCCGCCCAGCCGCACGTGCTCGCAACCCTCGAGCGCACGCACGACCCGCTTCGGATCCCCGACGTCGTGCGCTGGGCGAAGGACGCCGGCCTCGCCGTGTCGCTCGACCTCATCTACGGCACGCCGGGGGAGTCCGTCGACGACTGGCGGGCGAGCCTGAAGGCGGTGCTGGCGACCGGCGTCGACCATGTCTCGGCGTACGCGCTCGTCGTCGAGCAGGGCACCAAGATGGCGGTCCAGGTCCGCCGCGGGGAGCTCGCGCTGCCGACCGAGGAGGACCAGGCGATCAAGTACGAGATCGCCGACGACCTGCTGACCGCGGGCGGCCTGCACTGGTACGAGGTGAGCAACTGGTCGCGCACGCCCGAGCAGGCCTGCCGGCACAACCTCGCGTACTGGCGCGGCGACGACTGGTGGGGCATCGGACCGGGTGCCCACTCGCACGTCGGCGGCGCCCCGGACGGCGGCCTGCGCTGGTGGAACGTCAAGCACCCCCGGGCCTACGCGGGGCGGCTCGAGGCCGGGCGGAGTCCCGCCGCGGGCCGCGAGACGCTCGACGCCGCGACCGCGCAGCTCGAGCGGGTGATGCTCGGCGTCCGGCTGTCCGGCGGCCTGCCCCTGGACCGGTTGTCCGAACGGGCCAGGCGCGAGGTCGCGGCCCTGGTCGCGGACGGGTTGCTCGACGGTCGGGCCGCGCTCGGCGCGGACGGCGGCGAGCGCCGCGTGCTGCTCACGCTGCGCGGTCGGCTGCTGGCGGACGCCGTCGTGCGTGCGCTGACGGACTGAACCGCACCGCTCCCGATCGAGACGCAACGACGCCCCGCCAGGTCAACCCGGGCGGGGCCCCGTTCGTGCGTCGCTGAGCGTCATGTCCGACGACGGCTCACGTGATCATGCGGATGCTGATCGGGTACCGGTACAGCTCGCCCTGGCTGGACTTCACGGCGGCCATGATGGCGAACACGATCGACAGGACCCACGCCGCGAACAGGATGATCAGGCCGACCCCGATGAAGCTGAGCGCGCCGCCCGCGATGTAGGCGATCAGGAGCGTGATCTGGAAGTTCAGCGCTTCCTTCGCCTGGTCCTCCACGAACGCGCCGCGGCCCTTGAACACGAGCCAGACCACCAACGGAACAACGAACGAGACGAACACGCCACCGATGTGCGAGAGCACCGACCACAGCTGTTGGTCGGACTGGGAGAGCGGGGGCGCGACGCCGTACGCGGGCGGCGGGTATGCACCCTGCGGCGCGCCGTACGCCGGGGGCGGCGCGGCGTACCCGGCCGGAGGCGGTGGAGCCGCGTACCCGGGAGCCGGCGGGGGCGCGTACCCGGGAGCCGGCGGGGGTGGTGCCGCGTACCCCGGAGGTGGCGGCGGGGCCGCGTACCCGGGCGACGGCGGCGAATCGGGCCCGTCCTGCGGCGGGTCGGCGTTCTCGGGCGGGTTCGCGGTCATTTGATCAGCTCCAGGGAGAACGGGTACTTGTACGCCTGGCCGCGCTGGACCGCCTGGTAGCCCTGGACCGAGAAGACGATGGCGACGATCCAGACGGCGAGTTGCAGCAATCCGGTGAGGGGGACCCCGGCAATCGCGAGAATGGTGCAGGCCACGTAGCCGAGGGCCACGGTGATCTGGAAGTTGAGCGCCTTCTTGGCCTCCTGGCCGACGAACGCGCTGCGCTCGCGATAGACGAGCCAGATGATGAGCGACGGCAGGAAGAACAGGATCCCGCCGAGGTGCGCGAGGCCGGCCCACTGCCGAGTCTGGGCGTCATCGAGCGGGACCGGAGCGCCGTAGGGCGGCGGCGGGGGGTCGTAGTTCGGGGGCTGGTTTCCGCCGGGGGGCTGTGGCGGGTTCTGCTCAGACATTGTGGGCCTTTCGCCGGATGCAGGGACAAGCTGACCGGGCGGCCAGTTGCCCACGTCAAAGACTAGCCAGAACGCACTCCCAAAGACCAGTGTTCGCAGGTCGAGGGCGCGCGCGGGCAGGCGCTAGGCGAGGAGCCGCCAGCTCCGGCCGGCCGGGTGAAATGTGCGGCGCGCGGCGCCGATCACCGTGACGTCCTGCGGGCCGACGCAGCGCGCGATGTCGCCGGTGACCACCACCCCGCCGCGTTCGGGGATGGCCAGGATGGTTTCCCCCGTGCTCGCGGCCCGCAGGCTCAGCTCGGGGTCCAGCTCCGGTGTGTAGTGCGGGCGGACGACGAGGCCCGCGATCAGGTCGAGACCCGCGGTGTTCGTGACCCCGGCGTCGTTCGGGTCCGCGCTCTCGGCGATCGCGATGTCGGCACCGAGCAGCACCGCTCCCGCGCTGCCCCCGTACAGCCGCCCGCCGGTGGCGACGTAGTCGCGCAACGGTGACAGGAGGTCGTGCCGCTGCAGGTGGTCGAGAAGGTCGAAGGTGTTCCCGCCGCCGACGAAGACGACGTCGAAGCTCTCGAGGTCTGGCGCGCCGCGCCCGGGGAGGAGCGTCCACATCTCCAGGTCGAACCGTCCGCGGGGCGCAAGGCTGTCGCGCAGCCAGCTCCGGCCGCGCCCGTGCTCCGAGGCCGGCAGCGCGAAGGGCAGGTACAGCACCCGCTGGCCGGACTCGAACAGCTCGTCCCACAGCGGCGCCTCATCGCACTCGGAGCCGCCGCCACCGAGGAACACCGATCCCGTCACCCGTCGATCGTGCCATCCGCCGGCCGGTCAACCCGGTCCCGACGGCCCCATGACCTGGGGCCGGAGTCACGAGCCGGGGCTCGCGCCGACGTCGGCCTAGGCCGTGACGAAGTCGATGAGCTCCTCGACCCGGCCGAGCAGCGATGGTTCGAGGTCCGCGTAGCTGCGCACGGCTGCGAGGATCCGCTTCCAGGCCCGCGCGACGTCGGCCTGCTCGGCAGCCGGCCAGCCGAGCTCGCGCAGGATCCCGAGCTTCCACTCGGTCTCGCGCTCGATCGTGGGCCACGCCGCGAGCCCGACCCGCTCGGGCCGCACCGCCTGCCAGACGTCGACGTACGGGTGCCCGAGCACCAGGACCGTTCCCGCCGGTGCGATCCGCAGGGCGTCGTGGGCGATCCGGCTCTCCTTGGACCCGCGCACCAGGTGGTCGACGAGGACCCCGACGCGCCGCCCCGGCTCGGGGGCGAAGTCCCGCAGCGCGTCGGCGAGATTGTCGACGCCGTCGAGCAGCTCCACGACGACGCCCTCCACGCGCAGGTCGTCGCCCCAGACCTTCTCGATGAGCTCGGCGTCGTGCTTGCCCTCGACCCAGATCCGGGACCCCCGGGCGACCCGCGCCGGCGTGTCGTGCACCGCGACCGAGCCCGACGCCGTCCGGCTCGGCCTGGCCGGCGCCGCCGGGCCCTTGGGTGCCGTGAGCACGACGGGCGCGCCGTCGACCCAGAAGCCCGGGCCGAGCGCGAACGTCCGGGTCGCGCCGCGACGGTCCTCGAGGACGACGACGTGCATGCCGCCCGACTTCTCCACGCGCACGACGGCGCCCACCCAGCCCGAGGTCACGTCCTCGACCACGAGACCGGGCGTCGCGGTCATGGGCGTCGACGTAGGCCGCCGGGGAGCGTGGCCCCCGTCCGAGCCGGCGGCGAGGATGTCGTTGCGGTACCGATCCGTTGGGCTCACCGCGGCAGCCTAGGGCGTGAGCCCCCGACTTCCCGGGCGGACACGCGCCCGCGCCCGCGCCCGCGCCCGCGCCCGCGCCCTGGTGCTGCGGCTCGATTTCGTCATTCTGACGCGAGTTCGCCGGTTCAACCGAGACCGACGAACTCGGCTCAAAAGGGCGAACTCGAGGGTGGGGGAGCTGCTGGCGCCGCTTCGCGCACCGTCGGGCATGGGTGAGTCTCTATGCAGCCCTCTGTGCAGCGAACGCGCACCCTGGGTGCACTTTGGCTGCACTGAGGGCTGCACTGACGCGTCGACCCGCTGCACCGACGTGTCGACCGACGTCGGCGCTCGTGCGCCGACGCCGGGCCGCACAGGGATATCTCGTGCGAGCCGCCGGCCGTCAGCCGCCGCCCGACGTTGGTCGCTGGCGAGTTCGTCGTTTCGACGCGAGTTCGTCGGGCGAACGGCGAAAACGGCGAACTCGAATGAAAATGACGAACTCGGCGGCTCGTCCGGGGTGCGCGGGTAAACAGTGCGTGACTTGTGGTGGATATTCGTGCTGGCGGTGCTCACTTGGCGACGACGGGGCCCGCTGGGGAAGGGGATCTCGGCGCCGAATCTCTCGTCCGGTCCGCCCATACGCTCCTCGAGCGAAGGGTCGCCGGAGTCGATGCAAGCGTCGAAAGACGAGCTCAAGCCGACTCCAGGGCTCGTTTGTGCGCCGAGATGCGAGTTGTTGTCGTGTTTCGCGGATCTGACGACAACAACTCGCATCTCGACGAGGACGGGCGGTCTCGCGACCACGTGTGTGGACGGTGCTCGGCCGTGACGGGCGACCGATTGCGCGAACAGGCATCGAACTGCTCGCTCGCGAGCGTCCCTCGCAATCGGCGCTCAGCAGGCGCTCAGCTGAAGACCACTCCGGTCAGGGTCTGGTTCATGTGCCCGAGCCACGTCTCGCCGTAGGTGTGGAAGCCCGCGAGCGGCACGTCCTTGAGCACGTTGACGAATGCGTCGGTCTCACCCTTCGCATCGAGCTCCAGCCGGCGCAGGATGCAGTTGAAGAGCACCGCGCCGCTCGCCACCCCGCCGATCCTTCTCACGGCGGCCGCGAACGCGGCGGACGTCTCGGCGACGATCTCGCCCGACTGCATGACGTCGACTTCCATGCCTTCGAGGATCTGGGCGTAGAACTTGATGCCGCCGGTACCCGTGAGCTGCTGCGGGCTGCGGATGAACGGGGCGTCGTCGATCATCAGCCCGACCGGGTGCTCCATGAACGCCGAGCTGTCGAGGTCGGCCGGGTCGCGGCCGATCGCCTCGGCGTACGCCTCGACCGCGGGTCGGCCGTCGAACTCGTGCACGACGCGTTCGGTGGTGTCGGCCTTGGTGACCTGCAGCACCGCCCCGGTGGGGGTGAAGGTGCAGGTCTTCAGGACCGTGAACGGACCGGTCGTCTCGCACACCACGAGTGCCGCGCCGTGGAAGGAGACCCGGTCGCCGACCGACACCCAGGTGTTCTTGAACATGAGGTCGTCGCCCGCCGAGCCCCCGACGATGTCGAGCACCGGCGCGGCGTTGCCGAGCGCGATGTTGACCTCCTCCTCGGCGCCGTGCATGCCGTCGATGAGCACGAGACCGAGGTTGCGGGCGGGGTCGAGGGTCCGTAGCTCGGTCCCGAGCTCGGCCTCGATCGCCCGCACCGCCTCGGCGGTGCCGGCGGCGATGTCGGCGGTCAGGTCCGCGAGGGCCGCCGCGCGCCGCGAGATGACCGACGTCGGCAGGGCGACGGCACTGATGCCCCCGATCCCGGAGAACACGTTCGTGAACTCCCCTGCGGTCGAGCAGCCCAGCACGACCGCTTCGGGGAAGCGTGCCGTGAGCGGGCCGGCGAGGTCGCCCGGTTCGTAGGCCGAGGAGGCGAAGAAGAGCACGACGGCGGCGTCCTGTCCGGCCAGGCCGTCGCGCAGCTCCGAGGAGACCGCGTCGACCGCTTCGCGAGCGGTCCCGGTCGCATAGGCGCGTGCCGCGCGGTTCGAGGTGGTCGAGCTGTTCATCGTTCCTCCAGTGGAGTCGAGCGGGCGGCCGGTCACAGCTGGTACCCCATGTCGGTGAGAGCGGACACGACCTTGCCGATCGCGACCGGGTCCGACGCCTGGGTGGGCTTCGGCATCCGGAGGTTGACGCCGGTCCGGAGCAGCACTCGCGTGGAGACCGAGCGGAACGACACCTCGCTCCCGACGGACGACAGCAGCGCGCTGGCCACTTGGTCGAGTGCTCTGAACGACGACATCTGCGGTTTCCTCCATCGACTCAGGTCGCGCCTCGACGGCGCGCCGTACTGCCGACCTATCGGCCGGCGCCTGAGCTCGTTGAGCCGTCGGACGGACGTCTTGCCCCCGGACGAGTGGTCGAGAGCCCGCCACCGGCCGGTCAGTTCCGGCCGTGCCACCGACTGATCGCGACCCCGGCGAGGCACACCGCGCCACCCACCAGCACCTGCGCGGTCGGCACCTCGGACAGCACGAGCCACGACATCGTCACCGACACGACGGTGACCAGGTAGCCGATCGGCCCCAGCCGGCCCGCGGGCACCCGGTTGAGCGCGTAGGCCCAGGTCGTGAACGCGACGGCGGTCGGGAAGACGCCCAGGTAGACCACGCCGAGGGTTGCCCGGCCCGAGACGGTCGGCAGCTCCGCGAGCAGCTGCGGTGCGAACGGGAGCAGCGCGATCGCTCCGACGAGGCAGCCGAGCCATGTCGCGTGCAGCCCGTCCAGGTCGCGAAGGATCACCTTCTGGATCAGGACGGCGCCGGCGTAGAGCACCGCCGCGACCACCCCGAGCACGAGCCCGACCGAGTCGTTGTGGCCGGGCGAACCGGCACCCGTCGCCATCAGCGCGACGCCCCCGAACGCGACGAGGCAGCCGAGCAGCAGCGGTCGGGACAGCTGCTCGGAGAGAAACGCGACCGCGCCGACGGCGATCAGCAGCGGCGCGATGTTCACGACCAGCGCGGCGGCGCCGGCGTCGATGTGCCGCTCGGCGGCGTTGAGGGCGACGTTGTAGCCGGCGAACCACGCCGCGGCGTAGGCGAAGACCTGGATCAGGGTTCGGCCCCGGGGGAGCAACGGTCGCCCGCGCCGGCTGAGCACGGTCGGCACGGTCAGCGCGAGTGCGGCCACGGTGACGCGGGCGAGCGCCATCGGCCCGGGGGACAGCTCGGCGCCGACGACTCGAATAACGACGAACGCCGAGGCCCACAGCACCACCGTCACCCCAGCCGCAGCGATCGCGAACCCCCCGCCGCGCGGTGAGATCGCCGCCGAGAGTGGAGTAACCGCCCTCCTGACGCGCGTCAAACGGGCGGTTACTCCACTCTCGGCGGAGGGTGTGCTGGGGGACGGGGGACGGGGCATGCGGTGATCGTGGCAAGCGACGATGCATCAGCACAAGCGATGCTTTCTTCATTTTTGTTAAGTAGCGCTGTATCGTTGCGTCCATGATCGACCTGCACCGGCTGCGCGTGCTCAGCACCGTCGTGGCCACCGGCTCCGTGAGTGCCGCCGCGGCGGTGCTCGGGTACACACCCTCGGCGATCAGTCAGCAGCTGACCGTGCTCCAGCGCGAGACCGGGCTCCAGCTGGTCGAGCGGCACGGGCGCGGGATCGAGCCAACGGCCGCCGGGCGCACGCTTGCGGCCGGGGCGCGCGGCGTGCTGGAGGCGATGAACGGCATCGAGGCCCTGGTGGGGGACCTGCGCGCGGGGCGGGTAGGAACCCTGTCGATCAGCTACTTCGCGAGCGCGGGCGCAGCCTGGATCCCTGCAGTCGTCGCGGTGCTGATCTGCGAGTTCCCGGATCTGCGTCTCGACCTGCGGCTGAGCGAGCTGCGCGCGGCGGGTGACTCCGACCCGGACCTGGAGGTATTCGTCGGCTACGGCGGCCCGGGCCGGCCCTGGCCGCCTGTCGAGGGTCCGCCCGCCGGTTCCACGGTGCACCACCTGCTCGACGAGCCCTTCGTCGCCGTCGTACCCGAAGCACACCCCCTGGCAGGACGGTCGAGGGTCCCGCTGCGCGACCTCGCATCCGAGCAATGGGTCGACAACGACTTCAACCGCGGCCTGTGCCGGCAGGTCGTGCTCGACGCGGCCGCCGGTGCGGGGTTCGTGCCCGATTTCCGGATCGAGACCCCGGACGACGCCAGCGCCCTCTCGTTCGTCGCGGCCGGGGTGGGGATCACCGTGCTCCCTCTCCTGGGCACCCAGCACCTGCCGCGCGGCGTCGTCGCGGTGCCGATCGTCGACCCGACGCCGGTCCGCGGCGTCTACCTCGCGGTCAAGGCCGCCGTCGAGCGGCACCCCGCGTCCGTCCGAGCCCTGGAACTCTTCCGCGAGCGAGTTGCCGGGCACCCGGCGGCCGCCTCGTGACGGCCGGCCGCCGAGCCCCGCGAGCACGCGGACACGGCTCAGTCGCCGGGTATGGCCGGCAGCGTAGAATTGGCACTCGCGGGTGGTGAGTGCTATCCGCCGGACGCTGCGCGAGGAGGTGTGATGGTCGAGGACCGCAGGCTGGATGTGCTGCGCGCGATCGTGGAGGACTACGTCCAGACACGTGAGCCCGTCGGTTCGCGCGTGCTCGTCGAGCGGCACCGCCTGGGCGTCTCGCCGGCGACCATCCGCAACGACATGGCCGCCCTCGAGGAGGGCGGGTACATCGCCCAGCCGCACACCTCGGCCGGGCGGGTACCGACCGACAAGGGGTACCGACTCTTCGTCGACCGGCTCTCCACGGTCAAGGCGCTGTCCAGCCCCGAGAAGCGCGCCATCCAGGTCTTCCTGGACAACGCGGTCGACCTGGACGACGTCGTGGACCGCTCGGTGCGGCTGCTCGCGCAGCTGACCCAGCAGGTCGCCGTCGTGCAGTACCCCTCGTTGCGGCACTCCGCGATGCGCCACCTCGAGCTCGTCATGGTCGGCGAGCGCCGCCTGCTCGTCGTGATCATCACCGACACCGGCCGCGTCGAGCAGCGGACCCTGGAGCTCGCCGGGCCGCCGACGGACGTGCTGATCGCCGAGCTGCGGACCCGCCTGAACGCCGTCGCGCTCGGCCGGCGCCTCGCCCAGCTCGTGGGCGCGCTCGCCGTCGTGCCGGACACGTTCGCGCCCGACGACCGCCCGCTGGTTCGCTCGGTGATCGCGATCATCGAGGAGACCCTGGCCGAGGAGATCGAGGAACGGATCGTCCTCGCGGGCACCGCGAACCTCGCGCGCGGTGGCGGAGCGGACTTCACACACTCGCTGAGCCCGGTGCTCGAGGCCCTCGAGGAGCAGGTCGTGCTCCTGCGGCTGCTGACCGAGATGGCCGAGGACTCCGTCGGGGTCGCGGTCCGGATCGGGCACGAGACCCAGCACGAGGGGCTGCTCGAGACGAGCTTCGTGACGACCGGTTACGGGGGCGACGGCGACGTCGTCGCGCGCATCGGTTCGATCGGTCCCACCCGCATGGACTACCCCGGCACCATCGCCTCGGTCCGGGCTGTGGCACGCTACTTGTCCCGGATGCTCGCCGGGTGACCCGAGCCTGCGGCCTCGCGAGGTACGCAGAACCCGCCAGGCACGCCGAACCCGCAATGCACGCAGAAAGTGACCAGTGAGCGACTACTACCAGATCCTCGGGGTCGCCCGGGACGCCAGCCCCGAGCAGATCAAGAAGGCCTACCGCAAGCTCGCCCGCGAGCACCACCCGGACGTCGCCGAGGCCGAGGGCTCGGAGGACATGTTCAAGGACGTGTCGCGGGCCTACGAGGTCCTCTCCAACCCCGAGAAGCGCCGCCAGTACGACATGGGTTCCGACCCGTCGTCGGCCAGCGGCGGCGGGATGGGCGGCGGTGGCTTCGGCTTCCAGGACATCTTCGAGACCTTTTTCGGCGCCCAGCAGGGCGCGAGCGCCCAGCGCGGCCCGATCCCGCGGGCCCGCCGCGGCCAGGACGCGCTGGTCCGGCTCGACCTGGACCTCGCCGACGCCGTCTTCGGCGTCCGGCGTGAGCTCCAGGTGGACACGGCCGTGGTGTGCACCACGTGCGCCGGCTCGTGCTGCCGCCCGGGCACCTCGCCGCGTACCTGCGAGGTGTGCGGCGGGCGCGGCGTCGTCCAGCGCGTCGCGCGCTCGTTCCTCGGTCAGGTGATGACGTCCTCCCCGTGCGCGGCCTGCCACGGCTTCGGGACGACGATCCCCGAGCCCTGCCCGGACTGCTCGGGCGAGGGCCGCGTCCGCTCGCGCCGGACCCTCGTGGTCGACGTGCCCGCCGGCGTCGACACCGGCACCCGGATCAAGCTCACCGGTCAGGGCGAGGTCGGCCCCGCCGGCGGCCCGTCCGGCGACATCTACTTCGAGATCCGCGAGCGCCAGCACGACGTCTTCGTGCGGCGCGGCGACGACCTGCACTGCAACCTCGAGGTGCCGATGACCGCGGCGGCGCTGGGCACGGTGCTCTCGCTGGACACGTTCGACGGCGCCCAGGACGTCGACCTGCGCCCGGGCACCCAGCCGGGACACGTCCTCACGCTCAAGGGGCTCGGCGTCGGGCACCTGCACGTCGGCGGGCGCGGCGACCTGCACGTGCACGTCGACGTGCTGGTCCCGACCGGGCTCGACGAGGAGCAGGAGCAGCTCCTGACTCGGCTCGCGACGCTGCGCGGCGAGGAGCGCCCCGAGGCGCGGCTCTCCGGCGCGCACGGCAAGGTGTTCTCCAAGCTGCGCGACAAGCTCTCCGGCCGGTGACCCGGACGTTGCGCGCGTCGCGCGTCGCGCGGTGAGCGCGCCGGTCTTCCTCGCGGAGCCCGGCGCGCTCGCGGGGTACGACGCCGGGTCGGTCTACCTGCTCGGCGGCACCGAGGGCCGCCACGCGGGCGTCGTCCAGCGCCGCGGCGCCGGAGAGCGCGTCGACGTGGTCGACGGCGCGGGGGTCAGGCTCGTCGGGACCGTCCAAGAAGCCGGGCCCGACGGCGTTCACGTGCTCGTCACCCAGCGCGTCGAGGAACCCGCGCCCGACGTCGCGCTCGTGCTCGTGCAGGCGCTCGCCAAGGGCGACCGCGACGAGCTGGCCATCGAGGCCGCGACGGAGGTCGGGGCGGACGCCGTGCTGCCCTGGCAGGCGGAGCGGTCGATCGTGGTCTGGCGGGGCGACCGCGCGGCGAAGAGCCGTTCCCGCTGGCAGGGCACGGTGCGGGCCGCCACGAAGCAGTCCCGCCGGGCCCGGATGCCCGCGGTCGAGACGGTCGTCGACGGGCGTGGGCTCGCGGCGCGGATCCGGTCCGTGGTCGACGCGGGTGGCGCGGCGCTCGTGCTGCACGAGGAAGCGGCCGTGCCGCTGTCCACGGTCGTGCTGCCGACCGCAGGCACGCAGCCGCGCGAGCTGCTCGTCGTCGTCGGCCCGGAGGGCGGGATCAGCGCGCAGGAGCTCGCCGTGCTGACCGGCGCCGGGGCGCAGGCCGTCCGGCTCGGCCCGCACGTGCTGCGGACGTCGACGGCCGGGCCGGTCGCGCTCGCGCTGCTCGCCCAACGGCTCGGCCGCTGGGACGCGCCCTGACGGTGGTTGCTAGGTCGGCCGGTCGGCGAGCTGCTCGAGCAGGGCGACCGCGTCCCCGGTAGAGGGCATCGCGGAGATCTCGGCCGCAAGTCGCGCCGCGGCGTCGCGGTAACGGGGCTCGGTGAGCGCCGCCGAGGTGGCCGCAAGGACGTCGTCGGGCGTGAGCATGCGGGCGTCGAGCTCTTGCCCGACACCAAGGGCGGTGCATCGGGCGGCGTTCAGCGCCTGGTCTGCGCCCATCGGGACGCACACCATCGGCAGGCCGTGGTCGAGCGCGCCCAGCACGCTGCCCGAACCGGCGTGATTGAGCACGGCGTCACAGTGCGGGAGCAGCAACGACTGCGGCACGTACTGCTCGACGTGCACGTGCGGCGGCTGTGGCCCGAGCTCGGCCGGATCGACGCCGCGGCCGACCGTGACCACCACCTCGATCGGCAGCCGGCGTGCTCCGTCGAGAACCCGGCTGAACAAGTCGCCGGACTCGGTGTTGAAGATGGTGCCGAGCGTGATGTAGAGCACGCGCCGGCCGGCCAGCTGGTCGAGGAGCCGGGAGCCGACCCCGCGAGGAGGGTTCGGCTCGGAGCGGAAGTAGTGCGCCGTCGGTGCAAGCGGGTCGCCGGGGTCGCGAAACGTGGCGGGGAACGGCGAGAGCACCAAATACCGGGCCAACATCAGCAGATCGGGATCGGCGGGCAGGCCGTAGGTGGCGCGAAGCAGGCTCAACGGCTCCGCGATCCGCGCCGGTTTCACGAACGAGCCCGCGCCGATCACGATCACGCTCGCGTGCGGGATCCCCAGGCGCTCGGCCACCACGGCGCTGCCGAAGTCGATCTCGTCGCGGACGACGACGTCGGGTCGCAGGTCCTGGCAGAGCGGGAGCAGCGCTGCGGCCCGGGCCGCAGCCAGCCGGCCCGCGAAGTGCTCCCTGACCACCCGGTACTCGTTCTCCATGTCGATGGCCTGCAGAGCGCGACGCTGGGGTCGGACGTCGGGACCGGTCGCGACGAACTCCAGCCCGGCGCCGCGCACCGTCGGTCCCAGCGACCTCGCGCCGGTGACCGTGACCTGGTGGCCCGCGGCCGCGGCAGTTCGCGCCAGCGGAAGCATCGGCTGTAGGTGGCCCTCGCCGCCGGCAAAGGTGAAAAGCAGCCTCACCCGCCCCCCCGGTCGTCCTGGCATTCCTGGTCGCGCATCAGCGGCGCGCCGCACAGTCTGTCGCGCTCGGGCGCGGGCGGACGATTTGCTGCGCGTCGAACTGGGAGACGTTGTCGTATTTCGGCGTCCAGCGCGACAACAACTCCCAGTTCGCGGCGGCGCGAATCGGCGAGCGTGAGTTCGCTCGGTGCGGCCGCGAGCTCGCCGATCGAACAGTGTCCGAGTTCGACACCTCCGGGTTCGCGGGCTCGCTGCCCCCCTCGTCCCTCGACCCGCGACGAAGGCCCGCTGTCCGGGCAGCCGGCCGGCTCGACCTCAGTGCAGCGCTCTGTGCGGCGCTCAGTGCAGCGAAAGTGCACCAAAACGT
>NZ_DATCNW010000164.1:0-3046 GCF_036565025.1 Pengzhenrongella sp. | reverse complement strand
TCGCGGACCAGCGCGCGCAGCCGCCGTTCGGTCGGGTTCGTCAGCGTGAGCACCGACCGGGCCTGCTCGGTGAGCCGCACCGACCCCGGCACCGAGCGCGCGACGGCGATCGACCGCGGCGAGGTCGCCAGGGCGGCGTCGAGCGCGCACAGCCCGAGCACGGCGAGCGCCCACAGCACCGCGGTCCCCGGGACGGGGACCAGCAGCACCGGCACGACGCCGAACGCCGCGAGCGCAACCGCACGCCAGGTCAGGGCCATCTCAGCGGCTCGGTCTCGGCGGGCGTCAGCGGGGGACCGGGACGGCAGCGAGCACGGTGTCCAGCACGCTCTCGCTGGTGACGCCCTCGAGCTCGGCCTCGGCGCGCAGCTGCACGCGGTGCCGCAGGGTCGGGTGCGCGAGCGCCTTGACGTCGTCCGGCGTGACGTAGGTCCGCCCGCTGAGCCAGGCCCAGGCGCGTGCCGTCGCGAGCAGCGCCGTCGCGCCGCGCGGGGAGACGCCGAGCGAGAGCGACGGGGACTGCCGGGTGGCGCGGCACACGTCGACCGCGTACCCGAGCACCTCCGGGGCGACCTGCACGCGGGCGACCTCGGCGCGGGCCCGCTCGAGCATCTGCGCGCCGGCGACCGGCCGGACCCCGGCGGCGTGCAGGTCCCGCGGGTTGAACCCGGCCGCGTGCCGCGCGAGGACCTCGATCTCCTGGTGCCGCTCGGGCATCGGGAGCACGAGCTTGAGCAGGAACCGGTCGAGCTGGGCCTCGGGGAGCGGGTAGGTGCCCTCGTACTCGACCGGGTTCTGGGTCGCGATGACCAGGAACGGGTCGGGCAGCGCGCGCGGCGTCCCGTCCACGCTCACCTGGTTCTCCTCCATCGCCTCGAGCAGCGACGCCTGGGTCTTCGGGGGCGTGCGGTTGATCTCGTCCGCGAGCAGCAGGTTCGTGAACACGGGGCCCTTGCGGAAGCTGAACTCCGCCGTCCGCGCGTCGTACACGAGCGAGCCCGTGACGTCGCCGGGCATCAGGTCCGGCGTGAACTGCACGCGCTTGGTGTCGAGGTCCAGCGCCGCCGACAGGGTCCGCACGAGCAGCGTCTTGGCGACCCCGGGCACCCCCTCGAGCAGCACGTGCCCGCGGCACAGCAGCGCGATGACCAGCCCCGTCACGGCGGCGTCCTGCCCGACGACGGCCTTGGCGACCTCCGCGCGCACGGCGGCCAGGGCGTCACGCAGGTCGGTCGACGGCGCCGGCGGCGCCGCGGCGTGTCCGGGGTGCGCCTGGTCCGGCTGCCGAGCCTCCGGCTGCGGAGCCTCCGGCTGCGGAGCCTCCGGCCGAGTCGTCTCCGGCTGCGTCGCCTCGGGCCGCGCCACCTCCGGCTGCGCCGGATCTGGCTCGGGGACGGTCGGGGCCTCGCGGTATGCCTCGGTCATGTTCGGTGAACCTCGCTCTCCAAATGGTCCAGCCCGCGGGCCAGGTGCTCCAGCCCCGCGTCGTCGGTCGGTGGTGGTCCGTACAGCAGCGCGGCGACGTCGATCGCGCGCCGGCCGGTGGCCCGCGCGAGCGCGTCGATCACCACATCGGACCCCGCGCTGCGCGGCAGCCCGATGCGCGCCGCCGACCGCGTCGCGACCCCGGCGCGCAGCGCCGCCGCGGCGTGCCCGTAGGACCGCGAGCGACGGTACAGCCGCCCGCGCCCGCGGGTGGTCTCCGCCGCGCGCACCGTGACCGGCAGCGGCTCGGTCACCAGCCGCCCGAGCCGGCGCCCGCGCCACAGCCCGGCGACCAGCGCCACGAGCAGCAGCTGGAGCCCCACCGGCCCGGCCCACGGGGGCAGCAGGTCGCTCACGGCGGGCCCGGCGGCCGGCGCCTTGCCGAAGTCAGCGGTCGACGGCACGTACCAGGTCAGCCGGCGGTGGTGGCCGAGCATCCGCACCGCGAGCGCGGCGTTGCCCGCGGAGGCGAGCGTCGCGTTGGTCAGTACGGCCGGGTCGCCCAGCGCGACGACCCGGCGCCCGCCGTCGTCGACGGCCAGGTACGCCCCGGCGGCCCCGTCGGTCGCGCGGAAGCAGATCGTCGCGGCACTGCCGGTGGCCATGTACCCGGCGCCCGCCGCGAGGATCGACCCGGCGGCCGAAGCGTCGGGGTCAGCGCACTGCGCGTCGCGTTCGCCCGGCTTGCTCAGCGGTGCGACGTCGGCGACGTCGGCCGCGTCCGTCACGGCGTCCAGCAGGAGCGGCTGGGGATCGAGCAGGACGAGATCGGCCTTGGTTCGGGCGAGCTCGTGGACCTGATCCTCGCTGAGCAGGAAGCTGTTCGTAATCAGCAGCGTGGTGCCGGCCTTCGCCGCGGCGCTCGCCTCGCCGGACGTCCGGACGTACGTGACGTCGACCCCTTGCCTGCCGAGGATCTGGGCGAGCGCCCGCGCGCCGCCCTTGGCGGGGTTGTCCGGCGCGAGCGCGACCCCGGAGGTGCGCGGCTCGGGCAGCACCGAGGCGACCCCGACGAGGCCCACGAGAGCGGCGACCGCGATCACCCAGCGCCAGCGGCGCCAGCGGACCTTGGCCCGGGTCGCCGCCGTCGTACCGTCCCCGATGACGACGCCGCCGTCGCGCGGCGCACGCGGGGACGTCTCGCCGGACGCCCGATCGGGCACGCGGGTGGGCGAGTAGGGCGCGACAGGTGTGCTCACGGCGTGCCGACCAGCGCCTGCACGGTCCGGGCCGCGGGACGCGTCGCCACCAGGCGCGCGTCCAGCGCACTGAGCCAGGCGTCGGTGTCCTGGCCCGGGGAGGCCTTGCCGTAGCAGACCTCGTCGAAGATCCGCCCGGCCCTGCGCAGGTCGGTGAGGTGGTCCGGGAGCCGGGTCCCGGCGGCCTCCGCGGCCTCGTGCGCGGTGCGGCCGGGCCGCTCGTCGAGCAGTGCGCGCTCCTCGAGGGCCCGCACGATCGCGCGGAACCGGTCGAGCACCGCGGCCGGCCAGTCGCCGCGCGCCGCGCTCGCGTCCGCGGCCGCGCGCAGCTCGGTCGAGCTGCGCGCGTCGTCCCCGAGCAC
>NZ_DATCNW010000163.1:0-5882 GCF_036565025.1 Pengzhenrongella sp. | reverse complement strand
CCCGCCAGGGCCTGCCGGGCGAGCCGCGCGGCGACGAGCTCGGCGGCGCACGACGGGCAACCCGCGACGTGCGCGAGCGCGCGCTCGGTCGCGGCCGGCCCGAGCTGGCCGTCGGCGAGAGCGCTCACCCAGGAGCCGAGGTGGTTCGTCACTGGCCGCGCACCCACGGTTCGTCGGACAGACCTGCCAGCACGGCGCCCGGCGCGCGGTGCGCCAGCGAGCGGCGCAGCTCGGCGCGGGCCCGGTGGATCCGCGATCGCACGGTGCCGAGCTTGATGCCGAGCGTGACAGCGATCTCCTCGTACGACAGCCCCTCGATGTCGCAGAGCACCACCGCGGCGCGATACCCGGGCGAGAGGTCGTCGAGCGCGCGCTGCACGTCACGGTCGAGGTTCGCGTGCTCGTACCCCCGCTCGGGGTTCTGCAGCTCGCCCGTCGCGGCGTAACGATCGGCGTCGTCCCCGATCGGGTCGATCCGGATCCGCTTCTTGCGGCGGACCTGGTCGAGGAAGAGATTGGTCGTGATCCGGTGCAGCCAGCCCTCGAACGTGCCCGGGGTGTAGCCCGAGAGGGACCGGAAGACGCGCACGAAGACGTCCTGCGTCAGGTCCTCGGCCTCGTGCTGGCTGCCGGTGAGCCGGTAGGCGAGCCGGTAGACGCGCGCGGAGTGCTCGCGCACGATCTCCTCCCAGGACGGCGGGGTCCAGGGCTCGACGGCGCCGGTCGGCACGGTGAAGTGCACCTCGGGAGCTCGGGTCGACGCCGGGTCCGGCGTGGCCAGTGCCATTCGACGGTTCAGCTCCTCAGCAGGTCGGATGCCGTCGGGTCGCCCGGAGCCGTGATCGGCCACGTGCACCCGCGTGCATAGCACAAGTCTCGCAGGTGCGGGATATTCCCACGACTGCCTTCGCCGGCCTCATCCGCCCGGCGCCACGCGCGCGCGGCGCCGTCGGCGGTACCATCGCCGCACCTGTTCCACCACCTGCCAAACCCGCCCGGGAGGCCATCATCTCCACCGACAAGACCCAGAGCTGGGTCTACTCCGAGGAGTTCGTCCCCGAGGACGAGGTGTTGCTGCGGGCTCGCGAGCGCGCCGGTCAGCTCGGCTGCGTCCCGGTGATGCCCGGGTCCGGCGCGGTGCTGACCGTGCTCGCCGCGAGCTCCCAGGCACGCGCCGTCGTCGAGGTGGGTACCGGGGCCGGCATCGGCTCGCTGTACCTGATGCGTGGCATGCCAGTCGACGGCGTGCTCACCACGATCGACGTCGAGGTCGAGCACCAGCGTGCCGCCAAGGAGGCGTTCGCCGAGGCCGGCATCCGCCCGACCCGCACGCGGGCCATCTCCGGGCGTGCTGCCGACGTGCTGCCCCGCCTGACCGACGGCGCATACGACCTCGTCTTCATCGACGCGGACAAGGAGAGCTACCCGACGTACGTCGAGGCTGCCCTGCGGCTGCTGCGGCCCGGCGGCGTGCTCGCGATCGACAACGCGCTGTGGCACGACCGGGTCGCCGACCCCGCGCGCCGCGACGAGGTCACCACCGTGATCCGCGAGGTCGGCCGCGCGCTGCGCAGCGACGACCGCGTCATGACCGCGATGCTCCCCACCGGCGACGGCCTCCTGGTAGGAGTCCGCCGCTAGCCCGACCTCCCGACGTGTCAACGGTCGCGAGTTCGCCGTTTCCCTTCGAATTCGCCGATCGAAAACGGCGAACTCGCGTACGAACCGGCGAACTCGACCCCCGACCGTCGCTGTCGACGGGCGACAGGTTTGTCCGTGGGCGGGGTGGAATCGTGGGCTGGGTGTATCGCTGGGTGTATCCGACGTGCTCCACAGGTGCACTTTCGATGCGCCCAGCGCTACACCCAGACGCCGGAGCGCCCGACAGGTGACGCCCCGTTCCTCCACGTCCGCCTTGAGCTTCGGCCTCCCCGAGTTGTCAGCCGCTGCGCGCCCCGGGGACCGCGCTGGGGCTGACAAGTCCAGGAACCTTCGAAGTGTCAGCCGCTGCGCGCCCCAGGGACCGCGCAACCTCTGACAAGTCCAGGAGCGTTCGTAGTGTCAGCCGTTGCGCGCCCCAGGGACCGCGCTGCGGCCGACACGTCGGGGATGGGGGTTGGGGCTAGCGCAGCTTCTCGAGGTAGCGCAGCAGGAGGCGCACGCCGTAGCCGGTGGCGCCCTCGGTGACCTCGTGCTTGTCGGCCGTGGAGCGGGCCGGGCCCGCGATGTCCAGGTGCGCCCACGCGCGCGCACCGACGAACTCGCGCAGGAACAGCGCCGCCGTGATCGACCCGCCGCCGGGCGAGCGCTGCGGCACGTGCCGCAGGTCGGCGACGTCCGACAGGATCGCCCCGGCGTACTCCTCGACCAGCGGCATCCGCCAGATCGGCTCGCCCGACGCCGTCGCGGCCGCCTCGAGCCCCGCCGTGAGGGTGCGGTCGGCGCTGAACAGCACGCCGGTCTGCTTGCCGAGGGCCACGCTCGCGGCACCGGTGAGGGTCGCGACGTCGATCAGCACGTCCGGGTCGAGCTCGGCGTCGGCGTACGCGAGCGCGTCGGCGAGCACCATCCGCCCCTCGGCGTCGGTGTTCGCGACCTCGACCGTGCGACCGCCGTACATCCGCACGACGTCGCTCGGTCGGTAGGACGCGCCCCCGAAGTGGTTCTCCGCGAGGGGCAGCACGGCGGTCACGCGGTGCCCGAGCCCCTTCTCGGCGGCGGCGAGCACGGTCGCGAGCGCGACGGCGGAGCCGGCCATGTCGGTCTTCATCGTCACCATGGACTCGCGCGGCTTGATCGAGATCCCGCCGGTGTCGAACGTGATGCCCTTGCCGACGACGACGACGTGTCGCCCGGTGCGCCCGTCGGCCGGGACGTAGCTCACGGTCACCAGGCGCGGCTCGCTCGCGGAGCCGGCGCCGACCGCGAGGATCCCGCCGAAACCCTGCTCGGTGAGCTCGGGGACCCCGAGGACCCGCACCTCGAGGCCGAGTGCGCCGGCGAGCTCGCTCGCGCGCTGCGCCACCCACTGCGGGTTCTTCGTGTTGGACGGGGTGTTGGTCAGGTCCCGGGCCAGCCAGGTCGCGCGGGCCGCGACGGTCGCGTCCGCGATCGCCGCCTCGTCGCGCTCGCCGTGCCGGCCGAGCAGCACCAGCTCGGTCGCGGGGCTCTTCGCGGGGGTCCCCGTGGACGCGGTCGGCTGCCGGTAGGACGCGAGCAGGTAGCCCTCGACGAGCCCCCGCACGGCGTCGGGCGCGTGCGCTCCACCCTCGGAACCGAGGGTGGTCACGACCCGTCCGAGCCCGCGCGTCTGGCGGGCCAGGGCGGCACCGGCGCGCCGGAGGTCGCCCGGGGTCCCGGCGCCGACCCCGACGAGGATGAGTCGCGCGGGGAGCCGGCCCCAGGGCAGCTCGGGGCCGGTCGTCAGCAGGCGGCGCGGCAGCTGCAGGGTCCACGCCTCACCGGGCGCCCCGGTCAGGCCCGCCCGCTCGGCGAGCTCACCCAGGTCGATGCCGTAGCGCGCCGCGGCGTCGGCCGTACCGGCGCGCGGCTGGACCTCGGTCTCGCCCTCCACCGGCGGCGCGACGGGCACCGCGAGAGCGGCGACGTCTTCCGACAGCAGGGTCGAGGACGCGAGGCCACCACGAGCGGTGACCACTGACGGGAGGGTTTGCTCGATCTCCGCGCTCACGCGCGCGGCAGTGCCGCGGCCGGTCAACGCGTCAGGCGGCGACGACGACGCTCAGCGCCTCGCGCAGCGCCAAGGCTTCGGTGGCATTGAGCTCGACGACCAGCCGGCCGCCGCCCTCGAGCGGGACGCGCATGACGAATCCGCGGCCCTCCTTCGTAACCTCGAGCTTGCCGTCGCCGGTACGCGGCTTCATGGCGGCCATCGCGGGGCTCTCTTTCACTTGATGTCTGACCGCCCCACTTTCACCACGTACCCGCACGCACAGGTGCGGGTACCACGGGCAGTCCGGGGCGGATGTCCGTGAATCATTCTAGTTCACGGCGACGACAGCGGATGTCCGCCTCACGGCGGCCACCCGGACGGTGGCGTCAGGCGCCACAGCGCCCACACCCAGCCGACCTGCAGCAACGCCAGCACGACGACGACCGCGACGAGCCACGCCCGGCGCCGCACGCGCGGGCCCTGCACAATCCCCGCGGTCACCGCACCGAGCGGAAAGGCGAGCAGCAGGAACCGCGCAAGGCTCGTCCCCGGTTCCACCACCCCGAGCAGGTACACCAGGTACGCGGCCGGCCAGGCCCGCAGCTCGGGCCCGAGCCGGCGGGCGGGCGGGCAGGTCAGCAGCGCCACGAAGCCCGCGATCACCAGGCCGAGCACGAGCGGGCCCCACCCCTGGAACAACCACCGGGCGATGTCGAGCCACGGCACGAGCGGCACGACGTCGGGGCGCCCGCGCCAGGCCGCCTGCGTGCGCAGGTAACCGTCGGGCACCCCGGTGACCGCGGCGCACACCAACTGCCAGGCGAACCCGGACGCGACCGCCACCACGACCAGCCCGGCGAGGGCGGCCACGTCCCGCCCGCCGAGCGCCTCCCCGCCCCGCCGGGCCGCCCGCCAGCGCACCAGCGCATGCACGACGACGACGACCGCCATCGGCAGCGCCACGGCGCGCGTGAAGCCCAGCGCGATCACCACGAGCGCCGCGTAGAGATAGCGCCGCCGGACCAGCGCGAGCAGCGCCGACGCGATGAGCAGCAGCGCGAGGGACTCGCTGTACGCGACCTGCAGCACCACCGCCGTCGGGAAGAACGCGACCAAGACGACGGTCGACAGCGCCAGCGCCGCCCCTCCGCCGGCCGCCCCGGCACCCGGCCCGCTCGCCGCGAACTGGGAGTTGTTGTCGCCTCGAGCCGTCCGGCGCGACAACGACTCCCAGCTCGCGGGCAGCCGCGCGGCGCCGAGCTCGACGACGCGGTAGATGACCAGCATCGCGGCGGCGCCCAGGGCCAGGTTCAGCAGCGGCGCGGCCGCCTGCCAGGGCGCGCCGGTCACCCTCATGAGCACGCGCACCAGCAGCGGGAACAGTGGGTAGAACGCCCACGCGTTCTGCTGGACGACGCCGTCCGCGCCGATCGGCAGCTGCGCGGGGTAACCGCTCTCGGCGATCTGGCGGTACCAGCTTCCGTCCCACATCAGGCCGGTGAACTGCAGGTACGTCGGGGCGGCGGGAGTCCAGCCGTTCGCCGCCTGGGTGTGCGCCACGACCACCAGGACGAGCGCGCTGAAGGTCCGGGCGATCGCGTACACCGCGAGCACCTGGGCCCACCAGGGCCAGGCTGCCACGTGCGCCCAGCGCGCGGCGGGCGCTCGAACGGCCCCGTCCGCGTTCACTCGGACCTCATGCCGGACGACCTCACGCCAGGCCGCGCACGGCAGCCGCCGGCGGGGTGTCGCCGCGGAGCACCGCGACCATCTCGAGCGTGCGGCGGGTGGCGCGGACGTCGTGCGTGCGAAAGACCCGCGCGCCGAGCCAGGCCGCGATCGCCGTAGCGGCGAGGGTCCCCTCGAGCCGCTCGTCCACCGGCAGGTCGAGGCTCTCGCCCACGAAGTCCTTGCGCGAGAGGGCCATCAGCACCGGGTGGCCGAGCTCGACCAGCGCGGCCGTCCGGCGCACGAGGTGCAGCGAGTGCCAGGTGTTCTTCCCGAAGTCGTGCGTCGGGTCGACCAGCACGCTCGCGGGGTCGATGCCGAGCGACACGGCGCGGGCCGCGGCTGCCGCGAGCCGCGCGACGGCGTCCTGCACGACGCCGTCGCGCGGGTCGCCATCGCCGTCGTCGCCATCACCGTCGTCGCCTGCAGCGCCGCCGCCGGGTCCCCCGCCGAGCCGCGGATACGCGACCCGGTACGGGTC
>NZ_DATCNW010000162.1:0-9706 GCF_036565025.1 Pengzhenrongella sp. | reverse complement strand
CTATAGGACGTCAACGCTCGGACGTTGCGGGTGGGGTGGGGCTTGTGCGGCCCCGTACAAATCTTCAGGCTTGTTATGGGTTGAACAAGGCTCTAGGTTGGTGCCATGTTCATCCTGACGATCGACCAGCAGGGCAGCCGCCGGGTGGGGGACCGCGTCGAGGAGCTGCTCGAGGTCTTCGCGGCGCTGCCCGCGGTGGCGCCCGGCGCGCCCGGGCTGGTCAGGCCCTTCGAGCGCACGGTGGGGGATGAGGTCCAGGCCGTGCTCGACGACGCCGAGCTCGTCGTCGACCTCGCCCTGACCGTGCTGCGGCGCGGCGGCTGGAGCGTCGGGATCGGCGCGGGTCCCGTCCACGAGCCGCTCCCGGAGACCTCCCGCGCGGGCTGGGGCGAGGCGTTCATCCTGGCGCGCAGCGCCGTCGAGCGGGCCAAGACCCGGACCCGTCCGGTGCCGCTCGCGGTGGACGGGGTCGATCCGGTCGCGGCCGCCGACGCCGAGGCCGTGCTCACCCTGGTCGCGGCCGTCGCGGAGCGGCGGACGGCGGCCGGCTGGGAGGTCATCGACGCGCTCCGGGTCGGGGGTGAGGGATCCAGGCAGGAAGATGTGGCGACCCGGCTGGGCATCAGCCAGCAGGCCGTCAGCCAGCGGTTGCGGACCGCGCTGTGGGCCGAGGAGCTCGCGGCACGCCCGCTCGCGGCGCGGCTGCTCGCGACAGCGGGCACCGAACGGAAGGTGGAGCAGTGAACGGATGGCTTGTGGGGCTCGTCGTCGTCGGGGCGTTGGCGCTGTCGGTCGGCGGCGGTTGGGTGCTGACCGGCGTGGTGCTCAAGCTCGCGTCGCGCTCGCCGGACGCGGGCGCGGCTGCGCAGAGTGCCGGCCCGATCGGTGCCGAGCCCCGTGCCGCGTTGCGCGGCGGCACCTGGATCGGCGTGCTCGAGCGGCTCGCGATCACGGTGGCGCTGCTCGCGGGCTACCCGGCGGCGATCGCGTTCGTGATCGCGATCAAGGGCCTCGGCCGGTACCCCGAGCTGCGCGAGCACCCGGCGGCGTCGGAGCGGTTCGTGATCGGGACGCTCGCCTCGATGGTGTGGGCCGCCGCCGTCGGGCTCGCCGGATGGCTCCTGCTCGGCGGTGCGATCATCAACGGCTGAGCCCGCGATAGAATCGACGCCGGTCTGGCCGGCGTCTCGCATGTGGACGACGGCCTGCGCACATTCTCAACTCGACAGGAAGCAGCGATCGTGGCTACCACCAACGACCTGAAGAACGGCACCGTCCTCAAGATCGACGGTCAGCTCTGGACCGTCATCGACTTCCAGCACGTCAAGCCCGGCAAGGGTGGCGCGTTCGTCCGCACCAAGCTCAAGAGCGTGCTGTCCGGCAAGGTCGTCGACAAGACGTTCAACTCGGGGCTGCGCATCGAGACGGCGAACGTCGACAAGCGGGACATGCAGTACCTGTACAAGGACGGCACCGACTTCATCTTCATGGACACCGGGACGTTCGACCAGCTCCTGGTCTCCGAGACCACGGTCGGCGACGCGACGCGCTTCCTGCTCGAGAACCAGACCGCGCTGGTCGCGACCCACGACGGTTCGCCGCTGTACGTCGAGCTGCCGCCGTCCGTGATCCTCGAGGTCACGTACACCGAGCCGGGCCTGCAGGGCGACCGTTCCACCGGTGGTACGAAGCCCGCGACGCTGGAGACCGGCTACGAGATCCAGGTCCCGCTGTTCATCGAGACCGGCACGAGGGTCAAGGTGGACACGCGCGACAGCGGCTACCTCGGCCGTGTGAACGACTAAGTGGGCGCCCGGACCAAGGCCCGCAAGAGGGCCCTGGATGTCCTCTTCGAAGCCGAGCAGCGCCAGCTGGACCCGGTGACCCTGCTCGCGCAGCGGATCACCGAGCCCGGCACCGAGGCGCCGTTGCCGCAGTACTCGGTCGAGATCGTCGAGGGCGTCGTCGCCGAGCAGGAGCGCATCGACGAGCTGCTCGCGACGCACGCGCACGGCTGGACGTTGGACCGGATGCCGGCCGTCGACCGCGGGCTGCTGCGGATCGGCACCTGGGAGGTCCTCTACAACGACGACGTGCCCGACGCCGTCGCGGTGGACGAGGCCGTCGAGCTCGCCCGGTCCCTGTCGACCGACGACTCGCCGAGCTTCGTCAACGGGCTGCTCGGACGGATCGTCGACCTCAAGCCGATGCTGCTCGCCTGATCGACCCCGGCGCAGGTCGGCCGTCGCGCCGGCCCTGCACCGGGAAGCCCGACCCGGACTCGTGGCCTGTCCCGAGCGCTGAGAGGGGTCCCGCGCCGGGCAACTCGACCGGACGCGGGGCCGACGCTGACGGTCGCCCGAGCAGGTAGCCCTGCACCTTGGGGACCCCGAGGGCGACCAGCGTCTCGAGCTGGTCGATCCGCTCGACGCCCTCCGCGACGATGTCGAGGCCGTACGCCTGCGCGAGCGCGACGATCGCCCGGACGACGGCGACGCCGCCGGGCCCGTCCAGGTCCCGCACGAACGCCTGGTCGATCTTCAGCACGTCGACCGGCAGAGTCGCGAGCCGCGCGAACGAGCTGTACCCCGTGCCGAAGTCGTCGATCGAGATCCGGGCGCCGAGCTCGCGCACCGCCATCAGGGACTCGATCACGTGCGCGAGATCCTCCAGCAGCGAGCTCTCGGTGATCTCGATGGTGAGCAGGTGCCAGTCGTCGTCGCCCCAGTCGAGGCGCAGGTGCTCCAGGAAGCGCGGGTCGGCCAGCTGGCGGGCCGCGACGTTCACGGCGACCGGCAGGCGTAGCCGCCGGGCCTCGGCACGTGCCGCGACGATCAGTCGCCGGCCGATGGGCACGATCTGGCCGGTTTCCTCGGCGAAGGCCACCCAGGACCCCGGCATTCGCAGGCCCCCCGCGTGCTCCCACCGCACGAGCGCCTCCACCCCGACGACGTCGAGCGAGACCGCTTCCACGATCGGCTGGTAGTGCAGGACGAACTCGTCGTCCGCCAGGGCGGCGTCGAGCTCGCGGCGCAGGTCCCGCTCGGAGTCCATCTGCGCCCGCAGGGTCTCGTCGAAGATGAGGACCCCGACGTGGCTGCGCTTGGCCGTGAACATCGCGGTGTCGGCCTCGCGCAGCAGCTTCTCTGGTTCGATGTCGTCCCCGGGCGCCCAGATCGCCACCCCGACGGACATCAGGGCCGCGACCGCGTCGGGCCCCTCGAGCTCCGGACCGGTGCGGACCCGCAGGGCGCGGGCGAGCAGCTCGTCGCGCGACCCGGCGTTCTCGACCACGAGCACGAACTCGTCGCCACCGAACCGGGCCACGAAGTCGTCCTTGCCCAGCAGCGAGCGCAGGCCGGTCGCGGTGCGCGTGAGCAGGAAGTCGCCCCAGGCGTGGCCGCGGGAGTCGTTCTGCTGCTTGAAGCCGTCGATGTCGCAGTAGAACACTGCGAGCCGGGCGCGACTCTCGGCGGCGCGAGCGAGCGCCGCCACGAGGTGCTGCTCGAGGGGTTTCCGGTTCGGCAGCCGGGTGAGCGGGTCGGTCAAGGCAGCGGCGAGCACCTCCTCGGCGAGGTGGTTCCGGTCCGTTGCGGCAGACACGATCGCGCCCAGGCGGACGAGGAAATCGCTTGTGATCGTGTCGAGCGCGGGGTCCGCGGCGTGGAAGGCCGTCGAGAACCGGCCATCGGGGCGCTGAGTGATCGCGCCGGTCAGCGTGTTGTCATCGAGCACCGCGCGGGCCGACCGTTCGGCGAGGGCCAGCAGAGCCGTTGGGTCCGTGGTGGTGACGCTCGCTCTGCCGGTCTCGTGCAGCGCGTCGCGGATCCGGTCCTCGTGCCGGATCTGCATCTCGGCGGCTCGAGATGTGCGCCCCGCCAGGCCCTGCCTGATCACGACGAGCGGCAGCGCCCAGACGCTGCGGAGCTGCTCGGAGACCTCGCTGCCCGCGAAGAGGTGGCCGGCGAGGAGCCCGACGATGCTCAGGGCCCAGGCGAGCCGCAGCGTGAACCGGTCCAGGCCGGCCGGCATCCGGCGCGTCGACGAGGTGACGTACCACGCGACCGGGGCCAGTGCCACGACGAAGGTGACGCCGACCAGCGGGCCGTACCGCGGCAGGGCGGCCTCGTCGGCGTGGGCGTACACGAGGTCCGTGGTCAGCCACAGGGCTGCACGGCAGGCGAAGAGCGCGGCTGCGGTCGCGAGGTACCAGCGGACCGGCCGGCCGCCCGTGGACGCCCGAAGCGCGGGCAGCGCGAGCAGCACCGACGCCGCGAGCAGCTGGGCGCGACCGAACCGGGCGACCTCGGTCGCGGGTCCGTCGGGAATCAGCGGAAGGATCCCGTTCAGGAAGAACAGGAGCGTCAACGCCACCGACCAGAGCAGCAGCCACAGCGCGACGCGGCGTGCCCGGTCCGCGCGCCACGTGTTCGCGTGCTGCACGCAGAGCGCGCCGACGAAACCGGCCGCGAGGCACTGCGCCGCGACCGCGAGGCCCCCCACGGATTCGTTCACGTTGTGCGATCGACTGACACGTACCGATCATCGAGGTCCGAACCGCGTGTGAGCGGGTCATCGGCCGTGATTCACCCGGCGACGTCGGGTCCGGCCGTGCCCTCGACGGGCCCCGGCCAACGACGCGGTAGGCTCCGGCCCCGACACACGTTCCTTTAAGACCCGTCCAGTGAGGCGGGGAAGGAGGTCGCCAGATGAGTTCTGGCCCCGTATTGCCCGCTGACCCGCAGACCGGTTCCACGGTCGTCCTCGGCGCTCCCGAGATCGCTCGGGCCCTCACCCGCATCGCGCACGAGATCCTCGAGCGCAACAAGGGCGGCGCCGGCGTCGTGCTCCTCGGCATCCCGACGCGCGGCCTGCCGCTCGCCCGGCGCCTGGCCCACCGGCTCGCCGCCGTCGAACCCGAGCTGGACGCGCTGGAGCTGGTCGGCAGCCTCGACGTCACGATGTACCGCGACGACCTGCGCCGGCACCCGACCCGCACGATCGGCGCGACGCAGCTGCCGTCGTCGGGCATCGACGGGCTGGTCGTGGTGCTCGTCGACGACGTGCTGTACTCCGGGCGGACGATCCGCGCCGCGCTCGACGCGCTCAGCGACCTCGGCCGGCCGCGCGCCGTGCAGCTCGCCGCGCTGGTGGACCGCGGGCACCGCGAGCTGCCGATCCGCGCCGACTACGTCGGCAAGAACCTGCCCACGTCCCAGTCCGAGCGGGTCCGCGTCCTGCTCGAGGAGACCGACGGCGAGGACGCCGTCCTGATCCAGAGCCCGTCGAACGAGGGGGACCACCGATGAGGCACCTGCTCTCCACCGCAGACCTGGACCGCGACACCGCGGTCCACATCCTCGACACCGCCGCCCAGATGGCCGCGACCCAGTCGCGCGAGATCAAGAAGCTGCCCACGCTGCGCGGTCGCACCGTGGTCAACCTGTTCTTCGAGGACTCCACGCGGACCCGGATCTCGTTCGAGACCGCCGCCAAGCGGCTCTCGGCGGACGTCATCAACTTCTCCGCCAAGGGCTCGAGCGTCTCCAAGGGCGAGTCGCTCAAGGACACCGCGCTCACGCTGCAGGCGATGGGCGCCGACGCCGTCGTCATCCGGCACCAGTCCTCAGGGGCGCCGCACACCCTGGCGCACGCCGGGTGGGTGGACGGCGCGGTCATCAACGCCGGCGACGGCACCCACCAGCACCCGACGCAGGCGCTGCTCGACGCGTACACGATCCGCCGCCACCTCGCGGGCGGCTCGGTGTCCGCCGACGTGACCGGCCGCGACCTCGCCGGGCTCAAGGTCGCGATCGTCGGGGACGTGCTGCACTCGCGCGTCGCGCGCTCGAACGTGCTGCTGCTGCGCACGCTCGGCGCGGACGTCACCCTGGTCGCGCCGCCGACGCTCGTCCCGGTCGGGGTCGAGGCGTGGCCGTGCCGCGTCTCGTACCACCTCGACGAGGTGATCAGGGACCAGCAGCCGGACGCGATCATGATGTTGCGGGTCCAGCGCGAGAGAATGAGCGCGAACGGCGCGGGGGGCGGTGCGTTCTTCCCGAACCCCCTGGAGTACACGCGCGGGTTCGGGCTCGATGCGCGTCGCCTCGCGCTGCTGCCCGACCACACGATCGTCATGCATCCCGGGCCGATGAACCGCGGGCTGGAGATCTCCGCGGACGCGGCCGACTCGGCGCGCGCGGTGATCGTCGAGCAGGTCGCGAACGGGGTCGCCGTCCGGATGGCGGTGCTGTACCTGCTGATGTCGGGCGACCCAGCAGGTGCGAGTCAGGTCCAGAGTCAGAGTCTTTCGAACCAGAGAGTGGGGATCGCGTGACCGGGCCTGTGAGGTATGTGCTGAGGGGGGTCGCGCCGCTGGGCGGGACGCCCACCGACCTGCTGCTCTCAGGCGGCGTGATCGCCGCGATCGGCGCCGACGCGGTCAACGAGGCCCTCGCCCCCGACGTGTCAGACCCAGCGCGCGCTCCAGGGCGCGCAACGGCTGACAACTCGGAGGTTGTCGAGCTCGACGGCAGCGGGCTCGTGGCGCTGCCCGGGCTGGTCGACCTGCACACGCACCTGCGTGAGCCGGGTCGCGAGGACGCCGAGACCATCGAGTCCGGGACCCGCGCGGCCGCGCTCGGCGGGTTCACCGCCGTGCACGCGATGGCCAACACGACGCCGGTCGCGGACACCGCGGGCGTCGTCGAGCAGGTCTGGCGCCTGGGCCGCGACGCGGGCTGGGTCGACGTGCACCCGGTCGGTGCCGTGAGCGTCGCCCTGGCCGGCGAGCACCTCGCCGAGCTCGGCGCGATGGCCGCCTCGGCCGCGCGTGTGCGGGTCTTCTCCGACGACGGGCACTGCGTCGCCGACCCCGTGCTGATGCGCCGCGCCCTGGAGTACGTCAAGGCGTTCGACGGCGTGATCGCGCAGCACGCCCAAGAGCCCCGGCTCACCGAGGGCGCCCAGATGCACGAGGGCGTCGTCTCGGCCGAGCTCGGCCTCGCCGGCTGGCCGGCCGTCGCCGAGGAGGCGATCATCGCGCGCGACGTGCTCCTCGCCGAGCACGTCGGCTCGCGCCTGCACGTGTGCCACCTGTCCACGGCCGGGTCGGTCGACCTGATCCGCTGGGCCAAGGCGCGCGGGATCGCGGTCACGGCCGAGGTCACCCCGCACCACCTGCTGCTCACCGACGAGCTCGCGCGCGGCTACGACCCGGTCTACAAGGTGAACCCGCCGCTGCGCACCGCGGCCGACGTCGAGGCGGTGCGCGCCGGTCTCGCCGACGGCACGATCGACATCGTCGCGACCGACCACGCGCCGCACACCCGCGAGGACAAGGACTGCGAGTGGGCCGCGGCCGCGCACGGGATGACCGGGCTGGAGACCGCGCTCAGCGTCGTGCAGCACACGATGGTCGACACCGGCCGCCTGACCTGGGCCGACGTCGCGCGGGTCATGTCCAGCGCCCCCGCGGCGATCGGGCGCTCGATCGACTCCGACCGCCCGCAGGGCCGGCCGATCGCCGTCGGCGAACCCGCCAACCTGACCCTGGTGGACCCGGCCGCACGCTGGACCGTCGTCCCGGAGCTGCAGGGCACCGCGAGCGTGAACTCCCCGTTCCGGGGCCGCGAGCTGCCCGGGCGCGTCGTCGCGACGTTCCTGCGCGGGCGCGCGACCGTGCTCGACGGGCACGCCGTGTCGCCCGAGTCCGAGGACGACGGCGGCGCCCGCCCGGCCGGCGGCGCCCGACCCGAGGCCACCGGCTCCCGCCTGCCCAGGCCCGCAACCGCGATGAGCGCCTCCTGATGCCCCCCGCGGTGACCGCGGCGATCCTCACCGTGCTCGTCCTGGGTGTGCTGGCCGCGATGTTCGTCGGCTGGCGGCACCGGGCGCAGCGCACCGGCCTCGCCGTGCCCGAGCTGCCGGCCGTGCCCGCCCGCGACGACGCCGCGCTCGGGGAACCGCGCACGGAGTCCCTCGCGGCCATCTACGTGTCCACCACGACGTCCGGCGACTGGCTCGACCGCATCGTCGCGCACGACCTCGGGGCCCGGTCGGGCGCCGTCGTGCGCGTGTTCGACGCCGGGATCCGCATCGAGCGGCACGGCGCGCGTGACCTGTTCATCCCGGCCGACGCGGTACGCGGCGTGGGGACCGCGCCGGGGATGGCGGGCAAGGTCGTGGGGGGCCATGGCCTCGTCGTGGTGACCTGGCAGGCGCCCGGGCCGGGTGCGGTGCTGCTCGACACCGGCCTGCGGCTGCGGCGCGGGGTAGACCGCACCCCGCTGACCGACGCGGTGGGCGCTTTCGTCCCCGCAGACCAGAACGGCGCCGACGAGCTCGGCGCATCGACGAAGGAGAGCACGTGAGCGCCCCGAACGATGCCGTGACCCACCCCCAGCAGCCGGCCGACGGCCCGGCCGTCCTCGTCCTGGAGGACGGGCGGACGTTCGCGGGCCGCGCCTACGGGGCCAGCGGTCGCACGGTCGGGGAGATCGTGTTCAACACCGGGATGACCGGGTACCAGGAGACGCTCACCGACCCCTCCTACCACCGCCAGATCGTCGTCATGACGGCGCCGCACATCGGCAACACGGGGATCAACGAGGACGACGCCGAGTCCGGCCGCGTGTGGGTCGCCGGCTTCGTGGTGCGCGACCCCGCTCGCCGGGTCTCCAACTGGCGCGCGACCGGCACCCTCGACGACGAGCTCGTCGAGGGCCAGATCGTGGGCATCTCCGGGATCGACACCCGGGCGCTGACCCGGCACCTGCGCGATCGCGGCGTGATGCGCGCGGGCATCTTCTCCGGCGACGAGCTGCTCCGCCCCGGCAGCGACGGCAGCCCGGTGCCGCGCCCGGTCGCCGAGCTGCTCGCCGTCGTCGCCGCCGCGCCCGCGATGGCCGGCGCCGACCTGGCCGGGGAGGTCTCGACCGACGTCGCCTACGTCGTGGAGCCGCTCGGGCCCGACGGCGCGCCGCTCGCCACCCCGGTGGCGACCGTGGCCGCGGTCGACCTCGGCATCAAGGCGATGACGCCGCGGCGCCTGGCCGAGCGGGGCATCCGGGTGCACGTGCTGCCCGCCGACACCTCGATCGCCGAGATCGAGGCGCTCGCGCCCGACGGCGTGTTCTTCTCCAACGGTCCCGGCGACCCCGGGGCCGCGACCCACGCGGTCGATCTGCTGCGCGAGGTCCTCGACCGGCGGATCCCGTTCTTCGGGATCTGCTACGGCAACCAGATCCTGGGCCGTGCGCTCGGCTACGGCACGTTCAAGCTCGCCTACGGGCACCGCGGCGTAAACCAGCCCGTGCTCGACCGCGCGACCGGCAAGGTCGAGATCACCGCGCACAACCACGGCTTCGCGGTCGACGCGCCGCTCACCGGGACGTCCATCGCCCCGCACGAGGCGGGGCGCTACGGGCGGGTCGAGGTCTCGCACGTCTGCCTGAACGACGACGTGGTCGAGGGCCTGAACGCGCTCGACCTGCCGGCGTTCTCCGTCCAGTACCACCCGGAGGCCGCCGCGGGCCCGCACGACGCCGCCTACCTCTTCGACCGCTTCCTCGACCTGATGACCGCGAAGGACCACGCCTGATGCCCCGCCGCCCCGACATCGCCAGCGTCCTCGTGATCGGCTCCGGCCCGATCGTGATCGGCCAGGCCGCCGAGTTCGACTACTCCGGGACCCAGGCGTGCCGGG